>NZ_JBWGQH010000015.1:0-109241 GCF_056331925.1 Chloroflexus sp. | reverse complement strand
CGGGGGCAGGCACGGGGGCAGGCACGGGGGCAGGCACGAGGCCTGCCCCTACGGTGGTTTCGTCGGGGGCAATATTTTGGGTTATGACAATGATACCGTGGATGTGATTAGGCATGACGATGAATGCATCCAATTCCACATTGGGAAACCGTTCCGGTGTTCTTTCCCATAAAGCATGCTCGATCCTGGGTGCAGATGGTGATGAAATAAGCACCTGGCTGGCGATAATCATAGCCCTTGAGGCGGATTGACCGACGATGATGCTTTTCAGGATCAAAAGCCATAGCTGTTTTCCTTGGTGCCGTTGTTGCTGAACAGTTTATTTACGATTCCCAGAAGCTTGTGCTCTTTCTCCAACAGTCCCACTATGATCCCCATCGGTTGCGAGAGTACGTTGGCCTACCTGCGGTTCGAATTGCGGGCGGTTAGGTCGTAGCAGACATTGCCCTTTGCTCCTTTTGCCATTGTTTAGGTGTATAACAATACCCTTAGCAGTTTCGCCTTCAACCCTCTGCCAGGATATGGAATGCACACAGTCTGATGCTCTGGATAGAACAGATCTCTCGGTAGACCGTTCACCTGCCATTGAACTTGACATTCGGCGAACTCATCGTCGGTCAAATCGAGCAACCAACAACACGTGTCATCGCGATGATCAAACCTGGCGATTTCTCCCAATGGTGACACCGGTTTGTCGTCTAAAAGTAAGCAAAATAACTCCTCGGACATCGAGTTTTCAAAAAGCCAATTTACTAATTCGGTGACAAAGATCTCTTTACTTCTGAATGGTGTTGGCAGAAGTCCTTTCTTCTCAAGGGGGATGTTACAGTTCCAAGGAACGATGATCCCTGCATAAAAATGGGAGCACCACCGAGCGACGGTTGTTGCTGTGACGATCACAGATTTCTGGAAGGGGAATTCCCTTTGGTCTTGAAAGTAGTACAGCTCTGCCAAATAACGCATTTTATGCCTCCCGGCTTGGCAGGCTAACGACCTACCCACCATCTGCAGTAACAGCAGCGAAGCCGTTCTGGATGAACTATCGGTAGCCTAAGCTATTCGGGTCACCGAGTAGGAAAAGCTAATCCGGTGAGTCAATCCTCGGCTGAGATGAAGTCGTCAAGACTCATACGTGCAATTCACTTCGGCGGTCTGCAATAACCCCAGAACCGATGACCATATGGTCGTTGCCGGATCGACAGAGCGAGGAACAACCGCAACCGGCTGGGTTGTTGACTACACCCTCCATCTGATGGGTACCGACCGCAGCGAATGCCTCTATCTGATGCGTGCGCCGGGCACGGGGGATAAGCGTCACCCGGTTCGCAAGATCGTGCATACCCAAGTTGGCACGGTGTTGGGTAAGCAAGGCGACCACGCTCCCGCCCACCGTCCCGCGCGTCGCCCCACGCACACCGGTGTACCGTTCCCGCCGGAGCCACGGCACCCGACCACGCTCCCGCCCACCGTCCCGCGCGCCTGCGCACCGTCCGTGTTGCACCGGTGAACGGTGATCATTCCACCATGCGGCATGACCGTATGCTGCTGATAGATACCATCATTTTTCAGAAACGGGCGATCGTCGAACCCATTTGACCAACGCAAGAACATTTCGCAGATTGAGCATCGTGCCACCGACGTACCATCACTGTCCTGGTTGGTCTGCGGTGTGGCCTGATGGCGTATTGTCGTCAGCCCAAGCAACTCTCGTTCGGCTTGGTCTCATTGCCGGCCTTTGGTTGCCGAACCTAAATTCGTCTTCATTATGTCAATGCAGGTGACATTCGTAAGCGGTCGATCCGGAACGTCGTAATATCGTACTTGGTCGTACCTTGCATCGCAAGATCGGCAAGAATCTCACCGATCAACGGTGCAAACTTAAAACCATGACCAGAACACGGCACCGCCAACAAAATCTGGCGATACTCAGGATGATGGTCGATCAGAAAATCACCAGTCGGTGTGTGGGTCATCCGACAGGTTTCCGCGCGTAACAGACGTGCTGCAAAACCAGGCAACGTTGCTTCGAGCCGTCGAGCAATCCGTTCACTCTCAACCGGATCGGGAAGTGGCGGTAGCACATACGGATCACGAACAACAACGCCAGTACCGAATAGCTCTGCTTTCACACCCTCTCCCATATCGGGATAACACACCAACAACGATTCACCGTCACCGTGACCATGATCACGCACCACTGGTAGATACCCGATCTTACTCAGCACTCGATGGTGGGGCAAAAAGAATGCCGACTGTTCACGTGTGATCAACAACGGAAACGATAATCCTAATTGCCGCAGAAGAACCGGTGTATACGAGCCCGCAGTAATCACCACACGCTGTGCACGGTACGTTGCACCGGCAGCATCAACCCGTACCCCGGTGCCATCTGGCAACAACCGATCAACCCGAACCCCGGTTGCAACGACGGCACCATAACGACGGGCCTGCTCGATCAGCGTCGCAACACAGCGTGAAGCCGGCAAAATACCAGCATCAGGCTGATACAGCCCAATCGTCTGATCGGTCACTGCGAGCGCGGGAAAACGGGAGCGTAATTCATCCGCAGAGAGTTGCTCGAAAGGTACCCCGGCAGCCGCCAACTGAGCCGCACATGCCTTTAGGTAGGGCAGATCGGTCTGGGCTATGTCAAGTGCGCCGGTGTTGATCAACAAACGCTGACAAGCATCTGCTTCGAGCGCAGCCCAGGCTTGGCGAGCCGCTACTGCCAATTGAGTGTAGATGGCTTGCGGATAGGCATAACGAAACAAACGCGACAACCCATGCGAACTACCACGTGCATGCCCAAGAGCAAACTGTTCGAGGAGCAGCACCCGCCGACCGCGCCGGGCGAGTGCATACGCCGTAGCCGCACCCATCACCCCGCCGCCAACAATCAACACTTCGAGCATACGCATATTGCGCCTCGCTTTGCGGAGCTGCTGTGTTGTTTATTTGAATCATAGCGTGTAACGTTACAAGGCAATCACCAAATGTACCCTGTAGAGCCAGGGTACCTACAGATAGGCTGTCCGGCAACGGGTGAATGGGTTGATAAGATACATCGTATTCACCCACTCGAACGAGCCGGTGGAGATTGCTTACGTGAACAACCGGATTACGGCTATGGACATCGTCTACCCAATCGACCAACGTGCCTGAACCAACAACGAACGCCCACGTCGTATCAAGCACGCCTCAATCGCGTCGATCCTCTCGCCAGCGAAAGACAAACTGCTTATCGCCGATACGTTCACGACGGAAGCGCCAAAGACGAGTCGGTCGGCCACGTCCCTCGCGGATGTACGGTGTTTCTTCAAGGATACCGGCTTCTTTGATTTTACGGTAGAAGTTTCCTTTATCGAGCTTTTCCCCCAGAATCTGTTCGTAGATATGTTTCAATTCGAGGATCGAAAAGAGTTCGGGCAGAAGTTGAAATGCCAGCGTCGTGTATTCAAGCTTCGAGCGCAGACGTGAGAGGGCATAGGCGAGTATCTGATCGTGATCGAAAGCGAGTGGCGTTGGTAGGTTATCAACCGGGAACCACCGGACATCACTACTTTCATCGCTGACCCGGATCGTCTGCGCATCGGCGCGAACCAAGGCAATGTAAGCAACACTAATGACGCGATGGCGCGGATCGCGCTGGACATCGCCGAACGTATACAATTGTTCGAGGTATACGTCGCGCACACCGGTCTCTTCCTCGAGTTCGCGGCGCGCCGCTTCCTCCAACGATTCGTCGAGCCGAATGAAGCCTCCCGGAATCGCCCATCGTCCCTCGAAAGGCCAACGCTTTCGTTGCACAAGCAACACGTGCAAGGTACGATTGATCAAACTAAAGATCACCACATCAACCGTTACTGCTGGTAACGGATATTTGCTGATATCAGAGCGAGTTGGGCGTTCTTCCTGCATGAGCGCGCATTCTCCCTTGCAATGATTTAGTGTTAGTAATACACTAAAAATAGCAGCTCGTCAAGTCATCGCAGCAGCAGCGGCTCCAAACAACCCGGCTTTCGGCTCGAGAATGACATGAATAGGGACGTTAGCCAGGAGATCACTGAAGCGACCCTTGTCACGGAAGATCTGTAAAAAGCGTTCACGCTTGATCAGCGGCAATACCCGCGGGGGCAGACCACCACCGATATACATACCGCCGGTTGCCAACACTTTAAGGGCTAGATTACCGGCTTCAGCAGCCAGAATATCGACAAACAACTCAAGGGTTGTACGGCAAACGAGACACATATCTTCGGTTGCCATGCCGGCTTGCGCGATAATCGGCGTAGGATCGGTCGCAGCGGCAAGCTGCTCGGCTACAGCCGGCGTTTCACGTTGGAGTAGGCAGTCACGGACGAACGCATACAGATTGGGGATACCGATCCCAGAACAGACACGTTCATAACTCACGTGACTAAAGCGTTGATGTAAATAGTCGAGCAAATCTTTTTCGATCTGATTTCGTGGCGCAAACGTCGTATGTCCGCCCTCGGAAGGATGTGGTCGGTAGCGTGTACCATCCCACGTCAGAAACGCCTCACCGAGACCGGTTCCCGGTGCGATGACGCCAATTGCCCCATCGGCAACCGGTGTGCCGGCGGTGAGGGTCACGAGGTCAGCCGGTTTGAGGATTGGCACCGATTGCGCAATCGCCTCAAGATCATTCAGGAGGCGCACCGGTACGTCACCCAACACCACACTCAGCTCAGCGGCATCGATTGTCCAGGCTAAATTGGTGATGCTGGCCCGTCCGGCCACGACCGGACCGGCCACTCCGAATGCAGCCGCAGCGATCGGCGTAGGATGGACAGACAGAAACTCGGCAATGATCGCTGCAAGGCTCGGATAGCGAGCACTGGGAAATGTCTGAATGTTCAATGGCGTGTGTGGCCCAGTATTCTGATCGAAGAGGGCAAGAATCGTCTTGGTACCACCAATGTCGCCGGCGAGATACATACTATCACCTACCATTCAACCACTGTCGAGCAAGCGAATACCAGAGCTGTCGAGATTACTTCTCAGCGTGTCTGCACCGAATCGGCGAGCGCTGTCCGAAGTGCGGCAATCGCCGCCGGGATCGGCTGGTCACCGAAGACGGCCGAACCAACAACTGCTACCGTCGCACCGGCCGCAGCACAAGCCGCAATGGTCGCCGGATGCACACCGCCGTCAACCATAATCTCCACCGGACGATCACCGAGCATGGTTGCCAGCCGCCGTACTTTCGCCAACACCGAAGGGATCAGCGTTTGCCCCCCAAAACCGGGATTAACCGTCATAAGTAGGATCAATTCAACCTGATCAATAACCTCTTCGACCATACTGAGCGGTGTTGCCGGATTCAGGGCAACACCGGCCTTTTTACCCAAGTCGTGGATCATCTGGATAGCCCGATAGACGTGCGGGGTGGCTTCGACATGCACGGTTATGAGATCGGCGCCGGCGGCGGCAAAATCAGCGAGATAACGCTCCGGCTCAACAATCATCAGATGCGCATCGAGGAGTGCGCCGTATCGGTCGGCCAACGGGCGCAACGAGCGCACCACCGGCGGCCCAAAACTAATATTGGGAACAAATTGGCCGTCCATAACATCGAGGTGAATCCAACCGATTCCCGCCTCGCATGCCGTGGCGACCTGTTCACCTAGACGAGAGAAATCTGCCGTGAGGATGGAGGGTGCTAAGCGCATAATCTTCTCTACATGGTATGACACGCTTATGGCGCTACTCTACCGCAATCTGTGCGAACAATATGCCGCACGCCTGTTGCTCCGGCAACGAACAAATCAGTTGCCAAGCCGATAAACAGGCCATGCTCGACGATACCGGCTCGTGCAGCTAAGCGGTCGGCCAGTGCAGCCGGGTCGGCAATCGGGCCACATGCCCAATCGAGGATCAGATGACCTTGATCGGTGCGAAACGGTTGCCCATCAGAGCGAAGGCGCAAGCGCACGCCCCCACCTTGGGCAGTTAACCAGCGAGCCGTTGCTCGGTAGCCGAAATCAACCACTTCAATCGGCAATGCGAAGCGCGTCCCAAGGGCCGGTGAGAGCTTACTTTCGTCAACGATAATCACAACCCGCCGACTGGCCTGAGCAACCATCTTTTCACGGAGCAATGCGCCACCACCACCCTTGATCAGGGCCATATCTGGATCGACTTCATCGGCGCCATCAATGGTTATATCAACATTCTCTACATCATCAAGGGTAGTGAGGGGAATACCCAGCTCACGGGCTAGTGCTGCGGTCCCTTCAGCACACGGTACACCGACGATCTCGCGGAGTTCGCCATTTGCCAAGCGTTCACCGATCATCCGCGTTGCATACGCGGCCGTACTCCCAAACCCCAACCCGATCACCATTCCCGGCTCGATCAGTCCTACGGCCGCCGCCGCCGCCATTGCTTTCAGCGTTTCAACAGAACTCATCACATTACCCGATTATCTGCAACTATACCACAACGACATCCACAGCAGGTTACGGAGTCTGCCCTACGTCCACGCAACGTTGCTTACACCATTCGCTCTAACCATGCCGCCCGCATACGCAGTTGGGCGGCAGTTGGAATCGCCACCGGTACCAACGATAGCGCATCATACGGCGCAACCGCCAATGGCACAACGACATCGATCAACGCATCACCACGGAAGAGGGTCAACCGCACTGCATCACCGGGCCGGCGTTCCAGCAGGCGTTGGTTGAGACGTTCCTCATTCACCCGCCAGCCATCGAGCGCGACCAACTCATCACCGGCATAGACACCCGCTTCGTAAGCAGGCCCATCACTGCGCACCGAAGCTACAATAGTTCGTTCACCTTGTTGACGCCAATTGATCCCCAACCAGGCCGGTGGCTGCCCATTGGGCCGTGGCCGTCGGTATTGCCAGCGTGGTTCCAGCCCAACGACGGCCAGGGCGGCATGATAATCGAGTTCGGCAACTCCTGCTACATACTGTTCGTACATGTCGCGAAACCCATTCTGTTGACCACCAACCGCCTCGATTGCAGCCAGCACTGCACCCTCTTCGGGAATACCCGGCCCTTCGACCGGATAGCGTTGGTACAGATAACGCATCACATCATCAAAGCTCCGCTCGCCGTTCGTCTGTGACCGGATCGCCATATCAAACATCCAACATACCAACGCGCCCTTGAGATAGTACGAGATACTGGAATTGATGCTATTCTCATCAGGACGGTAGAACTTAATCCAAGCGTCGAAGCTGCTCTGTTCGAGACTTTGCAACCGACGACCGGGTTGCTGTTGAAGTTGTACGATCTTATCGGCCAATTTTTGCAAATAGCGCTCTTCGCTCATCAGACCGGCTCGTACCAGCAGTAGCTCATCGTAGTAGCTCGTTGCCCCTTCCATCAACCACAGCAGGCGCGTGTAATTTTCGTTCTGGTAATCGAACGGGCCAAGTACTGCCGGACGCAGTCGTTTCACATTCCATGCATGAAACAGTTCGTGTGAGGTAAGGCTCAGATAGCGCTCATACTGGTCGGTAAACGTCCAGCGGTCGACCATATTGGTAGCGCTATTGCGATGTTCAAGGCCACCGCCCCGACCATCGGTCAGATGCAGAATGAACGTATAGTCGCGGTACGGCAAGCTACCAAACAGCGCCCGTTGTACTTCAACAATACGTTTGGTATCGGCCAACAAACGCGCTTCATCTTCATTCCCGTGGCCCCAAATGGCAATCCGGTGCGGTACATCATCGACGGTAAAGGTTAAGAGACGATGCGTGCCACATTCCACCGGGCAATCGACCAACTCATCGTAATCGGCTGCCTGAAACGATGCCCGCTGTGGGTGCGCCGGATCGGTCGGCAACGGAATGAGACCGGTCGTCACCTGCCAGCCGGGCTGTGGATCGACGTGAAGGATCAACGGCTCGCGCGTATGGCCGTGAACGTACATAAACACATTCGCGCCGTTGAAATAGCCGTGCGTGCCATCGAGATGACTGGTGCGTACCGTCAAATCAAACGCATAGACTTTATACGAAACAATGACGTGGGTTGCTGCACCGGCCTGCACGATCCAACTATCTTTGCGCACCTTGTGCCACGGCAAACGGACACCTGCACCGTCAGTCGCTTGAAACTCTTGCACATGGCGGGCAAACTCACGGATCATATACGAACCGGGCGTCCAGGCCGGTAACGACAATTGAACATCACCAGTCTCTGTCCGTTGAATAGTAATGTGAACATGAAAGAGATGGGAATGAGGCACGGGCATTGCAATGGTATAGGTTATCATCATGTCTCCACAAAGTAAGAGTGCGCCCAGGTCGGCGCACTCTCATCGTAACAAGCGCAATTCCATATTACGACGTAAACGATTTAAAAAGCATTCGCAAAAGCTGCGGTTGATCGGGATGTTCGTGTTCAACCTTACGTGTTAGCACCATTAAGCGGGCCGCTTGATCACGCCGTTGCCAGATGGCAAGTGCAAAGCGATCATCTTGGATGATACCACGTTCGCGGAGGAAGGCGTAAAAATGCTTGAGTGCACTACACATCTCGCGCACATGTCGCTCCGAGACATCGTAATGATTCGGATAGTAGTAAAACAGAAACTCATCGAGGGTCGCATAGCTACCCTCACTGAGCGCTAACCGATAGAACGACGCTAAAAACCACGCATACGGTTGCAAGAGACGAGCCTGAGTCTGGGCAGTCGAGCGCTTTTTCCCACACTCTTGTAAATAGTCAACATACTGATTGATGAGACTGGTACTTTGCAGATGGCATGCATCTTCGTCGTCATCATCATCATCCCAATCGAGATCATCGTCATTGTACCAATCGTCGTCATCGGTCAAACCGACAATGTCATCGTTATCGAATGACAAAGCATGAGCTTGAACCTGATCGGTCAGGGTATCGGATGCATACCGGATCGTCTGCGGATCGAGCGCAGGAAAGAGATCAGGTGCCTTGACCAATAACCAATTCAACTGACCGGCGATAATTACCTCGGCCTGTTCTTGAGTAGCGTGGTTTAATTGCTCTTGCACCTCAGGTGGTAATACTTCTTGCATGCGCAAAAACGCATAGGCCATTTCATCACTTGTTATGATTGCAAACGGCCCTAGCTCCTCATTAATGGCTTTCAAGAAAGCTTCATCATCCTCCTCATCGGACAGATACGACTCGCGGGTCAAACGACCATCCCAAATGCCTGCCTGCCGATCCTGTTCCCGCGAACGCTGAATTGCTTGCTGTAACGCTGCAATTTCCGCTAAGAGGGTCGTCTGATCAGAGGAGCGAATCAGCGATTGGGCCTGAACCTGATCGAGGATCGCTGGCGAGAAGACCACACGCTCGTCTGTGGGTTGGACTATCATTACTGCATCAACATCGAACGGATCGGTGACCAACTGGAGATAGAAGTCATCGATCAATTGCAGCCGTCTATCGTTCAACACAAGGTACTGCCATGGCCGACCGGGATAGGCAGTCCGCCACGCAGCTCCGGCAAAGATCGGCAACACGACCTCATCAACCGCAACCTGCTGGTGCCCGACGCGCTTTACCAATTCCGCAATAAGTGCTTGTTCTTGTGCTACAACCTCATCGGTGCGAAACGCGGCTACCGGTTCGTAGGTGAGATACATTTCTGGATGTGATCGGTACCGTACTTCCACCAAGATGCTATCACCGACGGCGAAGTGGTGATGGCGAAACCATTCGTGCAGATCAAGGGCAAGCCATGTTGCACCGGAGGGCGATGACACTTCATGTACCCGCAGTACATTATTCTGTTCGTCGTACATCAGAGGCAACGCGCGCTGGCGCGCGCCAAAGAATGGATACAGATGCGCAATCGGTAATTGACCATTGGCGATGTCTTGCGGTCGTGGCCAGCAGCGAAATCGGAGACCATCGAGCACCGAACGCAACGGCATATACTGCTTACGGTTGAGCTTCACCCAGCCGTGGCGAATACCTTCCCAACGCAACGTATCACGTACCGACGCCTCGGTAAAGGTAACAGGCCAACGCGCCTTCATAAGGTGGCAAAGTTCACCGACACTGAACGGCTGATCTAGCTCATGAGCGAGCGTTTGTAATAACTCGGCAATGGTGAGCTCTGACTTTGCCATGCACGTGACCTCCCCTAACTACAACCTTGTCTTCTGCTCAACCGTCATCAATTATCGCAGGACGGCCGCTGCGTTTGGCAGACTCCATCCGGCGAATAGGTCAGGATGGATGAGCGCAGCCAACAATTCTAAACTATCAACGATCCGTGGACCGGGTCGACTAAAATAGGTGTTGCCATCAACAACAAAGACTCTACCATTGCGAACTGCCGGCAGCGCATACCAACCGGTACGTTGCGGTAAGAGAGCTTGCGCCTCAGCCACTGCCCGTTCGAGGGTAAAACCACACGGCATGACAACGATGACTTCCGGAGCACATGCAATCACATCTGGCCATGCTACGCGTTGTGCTCGTTCGCCAGCCACTCCTAACACCGGATGGCCACCGGCAATAGTGACCAGCTCCGGGTTCCAATGCCCCGGCCCAAACACCGGATCGAGCCATTCCAAACAGGCAACCCGTGGACGATACGATACGCGCGCTGTTTGCGCACGTACTCGTTTAACCCGCTCGTTCAGCGCCTGAACCAGAGCATCGGCCCGTTCGGGAACGCCCAGCGCCCGCCCAATCGCCTTGATCGAACCGAAAATCCCGGCCAAGCTGGTCGGTTCAAATGATAAAATGTGCGCCGTACCACCGGCCATCACCGACTCGACCTGCCGAAGGGGCACAGCACACACCTCGCAAAGGGCCTGGGTCAGGATTACGTCGGGCTGGAGCGCATGCAGCAACGCCATATCGAGTTGGTAGATCGAGAGGTCATTGCGTGCTCGCTCACGAACTGCTGTATCGATTTCGGCGGAAGACACCGTCTCTGGTAGGTCGAGAACGCTCCGTGTCACCACCGGCAAACCGCGCACCGTCGGCGGATAATCACATTCATGGGTCACGCCGACAAGTTGGTCTGCAAGACCCAATGCACAGACTATTTCGGTTGTGCTCGGTAGCAGCGAGACAATACGCATGGTCATCCTGCCCGACGTGGTATGCTATTAGCTACAGCGTAGCATTCACGTGCATTGGTGTCAAGAATATTATTCAATCGTAATGACCTTTAAAAAGTTGGTTGGCCCATAGCGATACACCGGATGCCCGCCACTCAGGACGATCAAATCACCGCGCCGGGCCATCCCCATATCACGCATCATCCGCACGATCTGCTGTTCCAGTTCGTCGAGTCGGTCACGCGCCTCAATCACAATAGGTGTCACACCCCAGTAGAGACTCGTGCGACGTGCCGTCTCTTCAGTTGGGCAGAAGGCGAGGATCGGCACTTCAGGCCGGTAGTGGGAGACGAGCCGAGCACTTGCGCCGCTCTGGGTGAGCACCACGATAAAGCGCACCGGCAAGGTACTCGCAATAGTACACGCCGCAGCAGCAATTGCACGTGGAGTTGATTGTGAAGACACAATCGACCAGCGCGGTGTTGTATGTGAATGATTACCGCTCAACGATGACTCGACAGCATCGGCAATCAGCGCCATCATCTGTACAGCTTCAATCGGGTACGCACCGGCTGCCGTCTCACCGCTGAGCATCACGGCGTCGGTACCGTCGAGAATCGCATTTGCCACATCGCTCGCTTCAGCGCGAGTTGGTCGTGGGTTGTGGATCATCGACTCGAGCATCTGGGTGGCGGTAATGACGGGCAGCATCGCTTGATTAGCCGCGGCGATAATCTGCTTCTGTACAATCGGTACCCGTTCGGGTGGCATTTCGACACCAAGATCACCACGGGCCACCATAATCCCGTCAGCTTCGGCTAAGATCTCCGGTAAAACTTCAAGCGCCTCCGGTCGTTCTATCTTAGCAATGACCGGCGTTTGTTTGCCGGCTCGACGAATGAACTCCTTCACCTCACGCACGTCACTTGCGCGGCGGACAAACGATAACGCCACGAAATCCACACCCTGTTCGAGACCAAAGGCGAGATCGGCAAGATCCTTCTCGGTCGCGGCCGGCGCACTGACCCGCACACCCGGCAAATTGATGCCCTGATGTTCGCGTAACTTTCCACCATGCACGACCTCGGTCTCAACTTCAGTGTCGGTATGGTTGATGACCACCAGCTCGATTAACCCATCCGACAACAAAATCCGGTCACGTGGCCGCACATCGAGTGGTAAGGCCCGGTAGGTGGTACTGACGCGCTGAGCATCACCGATAATTGGTTCGGTCGTGATCACAAAGCGCTGGCCGGCAACCAGCTCGACCGGCTGACCGTTAACCAGTGGCCCGGTGCGAATCTTCGGTCCTTGTAAATCTTGGAGAATAGCGACATGGCGACCAGCTTCGGCAGCCGCTCGTCGCACCATCGCAATCCGCGCTGCGTGTTCGGCATGAGTACCATGCGAGAAGTTGAGACGGGCCACATTCATTCCGGCACGAATCAATCCGGCGATCCGTTCGGGGGTACTCGTCGCCGGCCCAAGCGTAGCAACAATTTTTGTCCGACGCATAACTCTACTCGATTCTAACTGCGTATGTTGGTTATCGAAATACGGGTATGCGTATACCTTCTTCAGCGGAGCCGTACCCGTATGACTCCCACATGCTGGTGAACGGTGTTGAGATGGGTACCGCAGTCGTATCTATGAGAACCGACAACTATCACCGGGCTGCGGCACATACCGAGCACACATTACGACACGACAACCAGCACGTCTCCCGCCACTTGTACATCACCGCGAGTATATGCGAGTCGCTCGATTTGTGCAAGGTTGTCAATGCAATTGTTCCCTATGGCCCAATTGTGACAAGCGGTGCAATCTGATTGAATAGCTTTTCACCGATCCCACTTACTTCACGCAACTCATCAACACTGCGGTACGGCCCTTGGGTTTCGCGGCGAGCAATAATCCGTTCTGCGAGCGTCTTCCCAACACCCGGCAACTCCTCCAGATCGGAGGCAGTCGCCCGATTCAGATTAATCAGTCCGTTATCGGTACTGCGATCACTCTCCGCCGGCAGCGCCATCCGTTCCCCAGCGTATGGCACGCGAATATGCTGGCTATCTTGCACGAGCGCGGCTAGATTAATCCCATCGATGTCGGCCAATTCGGTAAGGCCTCCGGCAGCTTGCAACGCATCGATCACACGCGATCCCGGCGGTAAGCGATACACATCCGGTGCAACGACTGCCCCTGAGACATAGACGACCAGTGGTGAAGGGGTTGGCGTCGGTATCACATCATCCCACAATGGTTCAGGATTCGTCTGCGAGGCAGTGGCCGTTGCCAACCATGCAGCGCGGGTTTCAGGGCCAAACGCGATTAACAAACCACCGAGTAACGCACAAGCTATCGCTAAGAGCCGTTGTGGTCGCCGATACCATGGCGTCTCGCCATTCGTATTCATACGCTACCTCCATCACTTGCACCGTCTCACAAAAAAACTATCGTCATAAAGTAAACCGCAATCCATGCGCAAAAGACGCGCACAGGTTTTCCAATAGAACGTTAACGTTGTGCTATCGCGTCACAGATATCGATTTGCTACAGTAACAGCAGCAGAAACGTTAAGGAGGTGGACGTATGTCCTTCAATACCAATCGGTTTACGGAAAAATCGTATGAAGCGATTGCAGCAGCGCAGGCAGCGGCGGAGCGTCTCGGTAATGCCGAAGTCCAACCCGAACACTTGCTCTATGCCCTGCTTGATCAAAGTGACGGCGTTGTTCCGAAGGTGCTGGCCAAGCTGAACCTGCCGGTCGGTGCGATTAAGCAACAGATCAATAACGAAATTGCACGCTTTCCACGCATAACGAGTGGCAGTGCCCAAGTTCAGCTTGGTTCGCGCTTGCGCACGGTGCTGGTTAAAGCCCACGACGAGCTAGCTCAATTCGGTGACGAATATGTCAGCACCGAACATTTGCTGTTGGCCATTCTCGACCATGCCGGTGGTGCGGCTGAGCGTGTCCTCAAGCAGGCCGGTCTCACACGCGATAAGCTATTGATAGCCCTGCGCGAGGTACGTGGTGCGCAACGGGTAACCAGTCCTAACCCAGAAGGGACGTATGCGGCCCTCGAGCAGTATGGGCGCGACCTGACTGAACTGGCGGCACGTAACAAGCTCGACCCGGTGATCGGTCGTGATGAAGAGATCCGGCGCGTGATCCAGATTTTGTCGCGCCGTACCAAAAACAACCCGGTGCTAATCGGCGAGCCGGGTGTCGGTAAGACGGCGATTGTCGAGGGGCTAGCCCAACGCATTGTGCGCGGTGACGTTCCCGAGTCGCTCAAGAACAAGCGGGTCATCGCGCTTGACCTCGGTGCTTTGATCGCAGGTGCGAAATATCGCGGCGAGTTTGAAGAGCGGTTGAAAGCCGTGCTCAAAGAGATTCAAGAGCGCGACGATGTCATTCTGTTTGTCGATGAGCTGCATACCGTTGTCGGGGCCGGCGCTGCCGAAGGTGCCATGGATGCCGGTAATATGCTCAAACCGATGTTGGCGCGCGGTGAGCTGCACATGGTCGGTGCGACAACCCTCGACGAGTATCGCAAGCATATCGAGAAGGATGCGGCCCTTGAACGACGGTTCCAGCCGGTGATGGTTGATCCGCCGTCAGTCGAAGACACTATCTCGATCCTGCGCGGTCTCAAGGAGCGTTACGAGACACACCACGGTGTGCGCATTACTGATGGTGCGATCATTGCCGCAGCGATGCTCTCGGATCGCTACATCTCCGACCGCTTTTTGCCCGACAAGGCAATCGACCTGATCGACGAAGCGGCGGCCCGTCTGCGTATGGAGATTACCTCCGATCCGCAAGAGCTTGACGATCTGAAGCGGCGGATTATGCAGTTGGAGATCGAGCGGGAAGCGTTGCGCAAAGAGAAGGATCAGGCCAGCAAGGAGCGGCTTGAGAAGCTTGAGCAAGAACTGGCCAATCTGCGCGAGCAGCGATCGGCGCTGGAAGCTCAGATCCAGCGTGAGCGGAAAGAGCTGGAGCGCATCCAGCAATTGAAAGAAAAGATTGAACAGACCCGCGCCGCTATCGAACAGGCACAACGCCAGTACGATTACAACAAGGCGGCTGAATTACAATACGGCACGCTTGTCAGCCTCGAACGTGAGTTACAAGCGGCAGAGGCTGCGTTGGGTGGACAAAATCGTCTGCTGCGGCAAGAGGTCACCGAGACCGACATCGCCGAAATTATCTCGAAGTGGACTGGTATCCCGGTGACCAAGCTGCTCGAAGGCGAGCTTGAGAAGCTGGTACACATGGAAGAGCGCTTGCACCAGCGCGTTGTCGGCCAAGACGAGGCAGTTACCGCTGTCGCTAATGCAGTACGCCGTGCCCGTGCCGGTTTGCAAGACCCGAACCGACCGTTGGGCAGCTTCCTCTTTCTTGGTCCGACCGGTGTCGGTAAGACCGAGCTGGCCCGTGCGCTGGCCGAGTTCCTCTTTGATGACGAGCAGGCGATGGTGCGGATCGACATGTCGGAGTACATGGAGAAGCACTCGGTCGCTCGCTTGATCGGTGCGCCGCCCGGCTATGTCGGCTATGATGAGGGTGGCCAGTTGACCGAGGCGGTGCGGCGTAAACCGTACAGTGTTGTGCTATTCGATGAGATCGAGAAGGCGCATCCCGATGTCTTCAATGTCTTGCTGCAAGTGCTTGATGATGGCCGTTTGACCGATGGACAAGGTCGAGTGGTCAACTTTAAGAACACGGTCATCATTATGACAAGCAATATCGCCAGCGCAACTATTCAAGAGCTGGCGCGGGCCGGAGCACCGCAAGGTGAGATTCGGGCTGCGGTGATGGAAGAGCTGCGCAGTGTATTGCGGCCTGAGTTCTTAAACCGGATTGATGAAGTAATCGTCTTCTCGCCGCTCAGCCGCGAACACATCGATCAGATCGTCGAGATCCAGCTCAACAGGCTACGCAAGCTGTTGGCCGACCGCAAGCTCAACTTAACGTTGACCGATGCTGCCCGTGCCCAGTTGGCTACCGAAGGTTACGATCCGGTCTACGGTGCGCGTCCGCTCAAGCGGGTGATCCAGCAACGCATCCAGAACCCGCTGGCGTTGCAACTGTTGCAAGGCGCGTTCCCGGAAGGCAGCACGATCATCGTCGATGTCGAAAACGGCAACTTCGTCTTCCGACGCGGTTGATCACGGTAGCGTAGCAACGATGGGAGGGGCGAGGCACTGCCTCGCCCCTCTTTACTCGCCGGTGTGGTATCATACCGAAGCACCCAGCGGTATACCGTTTACAGACCGGTCGTTTGATGGTAGAACGCCGCCCATTCCTGTATGCACCACTATGAGCGTCATCGATGACATTAAAGCCAATATCGACATTGTTGACCTGATCAACTCAATGGGAGTCGGGTTACGCCGCAGTGGTCGCAGCTTTGTTGGTTTTTGCCCGTTTCACCCCAACACACGAACTCCAGCTTTTTACGTCTACCCGGACACCCAAAGTTTCTACTGCTTCGGATGCCACGCCGCCGGTACGGTATTCGACTTCGTAATGCGCAAACAGGGGATTGATTTCAAAGAGGCGCTGGAGCTATTGGCCGAGCGCGCCGGAATCCGGCTCGAACCCAAAAATGACGCACAACGCCAAGAAGACGCCCGCCGTGCTCGTCTTCTGGAGATCAACGGGATCGCTGCGCGCTACTTCAATAATGTGTTACTCAACCTCAGCCGCGGAGAACCCGGCCGCGCCTACGTTGCACGTCGCGGGATCAATCAGGACGCAATTGATGCGTTTCAGATCGGCTATAGTCTCGATGAATGGGGCCATCTCTTTTCTTACCTCCACGATAAAAAGGGGTACAGTGTCGAAGACATCATTGCCGCCGGTCTCGCCATTCCCGGCGAGCGCGGACCGTATGACCGGTTTCGCAATCGGATCATCTTCCCGATCCGTAACGTGCGTGGTGAGGTCATCGGGTTCGGCGGGAGAGCATTAGGAGATGCGCAGCCCAAGTATTTAAATACACCGGAAACATCCCTCTTTAAGAAGAGTGAAGTGCTCTACGGTCTCGATCTGGCTCGTGACGCGATCCGGGCTACCAACCGCGCGATTGTGGTGGAAGGGTATGTCGATGTGATTACTGCGCATCAGTACGGCTTTCGCAATGTGGTAGCACCGCTGGGCACAGCCCTGAGTAAAGCGCATATTAACCAACTCAAGCGGTTGACCGATAACGTCTATCTAGCGCTTGATGCCGACGCCGCCGGCCAGAAAGCTACCCTCCGCGGCCTTGAAACGATTCGCACGACCGGTGAGGAGGAAGGTGAGGGGCGGATGGTAACAACCGCCCAGGGAATCGTTCGACTGGAGAACGATGTCACCATTCGTGTCATCCGACTACCGGCGGGGCGCGATCCCGACGAAGTAATTGCCGCCGACCCCGACCTTTGGCAGCAGTTGGTCGAACAAGCAGCACCGGTGATGGATTTCTATCTCGAGGCGTACACTGCCGGACTCGACATGCACGACCCGATCCAGCAGCGGCAAGCGATAGAACGAATCATACCGCTTTTAAGCGAACTCGATGGTGCAGCGCAGCGGGTGTATGTTGCGCGGGTAGAACAGATTACCGGTGTACGGAGCGAACTGATTGTCGATCTGCTGCGCGCACGAGTACAACCGGCACGTCGCAGCGACCGTAGCCGGAACAAACGTCCACTGTCACGACCGGAGGAACCGCCGCTCCCACCTACTCCCCCTACACCGCTCGATGAACGTCGTCGCAAGACAGAGGCCTACCTACTGGCACTTGCCTTACGCTATCCGAGCGTCAATATTGCGATTGAGAAGCTCCTTGAGGAGTACCATGCCCGTTGTCGGGAGGCGGGCGAACTCTTTGGGGCCGGCGTCGAAGATCTGCTGGAAGAACCGCTCCATCAGGCAATTTGGCAGGCATATTTGGCAACACCCCTTGACCAGCGTCCAACCGATCAGGAGAGTTTGCAAGCATGGATTGAAACGCTCGGCGAACCCCTGACCGGCGGAGCCAAGCCGTTGCTCGAGTTACTCGAACGTCGCCCTGATGATGTTCGCTTCCGCCACGAAGCCGAACAGTGTGCGCGGATCTTGCGCAAGGCCCAAGTTGTGGAACGCATTCGGCGCTACAACGAACGGCTGCGCGAACTCGACAACGAAGAAGAGATGGAGCGCATTTTGCACCATCTCCGTGAACTGAGTACCTACGCCGAACAGATCACCCAGCCACGCCGGTCGAGTACATTTCCCGATTTACGTGATCTCCTTGGGAATGGGTAAATAGGTAGGGATATAGCGCCGCTATATCCCTACTGATCATCACGCCCTATGATACTGACTGAGTGGAAGATGCCGCTTCGTTCACGGGAATATTGAGGGGCACATTCAGCGGATTCTCGGCTTGCAGTTTGATCTCTTCGGGATCAAGGCCGGGCGCGGCCCCGCCAAAGGTCGTATCGGCTTGCATCTCTTTGCGCCGCTTCATCTCGGCGATCTGCTCAGGCGTGAGTACCCGTGACTCATCGAAACCAAGATCGATCTCGAGTTGGGTTCCACGCATATGAACCCGCCCAAGGTCGTAGAAGCGGCGGGTAATCGTCGTTTGCATGAAGGCACGGAGACAGCCGAGCATATAGCGCCGCTTGAATGGATCCTTGATGAAGGGGTATTCCAGGAACGCCTTCCGCATGTAGAAGCGCGCATAGTTGCGCAACACACCTTTGAGCACATCCTCGCGATCCATCGCTTCGGGCTTCATAATCGGGGTAACGAAATTGTACTTGGAGTAGTCACGTACCTCGACTTTATCGCCCAATTCCTCAAACAGCTCGGCAAATGGCCACGGCGTGTACATATTCCAGTTGGCCATATCCGGCTTCCAGTCGAGCACATAGCGATAGGTCTCTTCGATTGTCTCCGGCGTCTCGTTTTCCAGGCCCATAATGAACTGGGCCTCGGCTACCATCCCGTGCTTCTTGATCAGCTCAATTGCACGCTTATTTTGCTCAATCGTCGTCTGCTTGCGGAAGCGGTCGAGGTTCATCTGTGCTGCTGCCTCTGTGCCGAGCGAGATGTGAACCAGACCGGCAGCTCGCCAAAGTGGGAGAAGCGCTTCATCGCGGAGGATGTCGGTCACACGGGTATTGATACCCCAGTAAACAGGCAGTTTACGCCGGACCAACTCTTCGCACAGCGCTGTAAACTTCTTCCGATTGATCGTCGGCTCTTCATCAGCCAGAATGAAGAAGCCAACCTTGTGATCGCGCACCAACGTCTCAATCTCATCAACAAACTTTTGTGGGCTGCGCGAGCGATAGCGGCGCCAGAACTTCCACTGCGAGCAGAAGCGGCATGTAAACGGACAGCCACGGGCAAAGTTGGGCACGGCCACGCGCACGTTCAGGGGCACATAAATGTAGCGCTTCCAGTCGTAGAGGCTCCAATCGGGCGTAAGTTTATCGAGGTCGGCGATCGGATCACGCGCCGGTGTTGCAACTACTTTACCATCTTCGAGGTACGCGATGCCTTTGATCTTTGAACGATCACGTCGATCGCTACCAGCGGCGATTGCTTGCATTAACTCGACAATAATTTCTTCGCCTTCACCGCGCACAATGTAGTCAATCCACGGTGCCTCGGTTAAGACCTGCCCGTACATAAACGTTGGGTGGATTCCCCCAAGGATGAGGCGCGCATTGGGTAGTTCTTCACGCGCGATCTGGAGCGTCTCTTGCGCCTTGTAAATCATCGGGGTAATGGCCGTTGCCATCACCACATCCGGTCGGTTGTGGCGCAGAATAAGGCGTAGCTTATCGTTGGGCAAATCCTCTGTCATCGCATCAACGAAACGCAGGTTATCAAATCCCGCAGTCCGCAATGCGCCACCGATGTACGCCACCCAACTTGGTGGCCAGAACCCGGCAATCTCAGCTCCACCGGCATGGTAGTTCGGTTGGATCATCATGATCCGCATGCGTAGCCTCTCTTCCTTACTGACAACCAACTCTGAACTACAAGCAAGAGAAAAAAGGAAAGCAAAACTCCCTTTTGATCACCGATTGACGGTGATAGAAAACGTACAATGCGGCGCACCCATTGCTCGACACGCAACTTCTTGAACGCGGATCCGGTCATTCACAACCAAGCGCAGTAGTCCCTCGAAGGCAGCTCGATAGTAACTACAGACCGGATTGCTCGCGCGCACCCCACGCGACTCAATGCTATCGGCCAGCGTCAACTGCCACGAAGGCTTGAAGGAATAACTAAACCGCCCACTGCCCGCAAATGTCCAGGCATGTTGAGCAATCGCCGGGAGAAAGATGCGCAAGGCAAGACCGATAGGCACATGCGGCAAGATCAGCCGAATCGGTGTCGGTACGCGGTTGGTTGCAACGTAATGAGCCGTCAGTTCACCCGACCGGTCGAGCACCCGCATTGCTGCCGGCATACCAAGCCATGCGCGGAGATCGTGTATCAGGGCGCCAAAATCACTCTCAGGCAACATGTGATCGGGCATGCGTTCAAGCAAATCTACCCGCCCGGTGCGACGTAGCCAGGCCGCTGTCTGCTCGACTCCGTAGTGCTCCCGCAACGCAGCGACGGTCTGGATGATCGAGTTTGGTCCGATTTGGGTAATAGCAGAAGCGTGCGCTACTTCTCGCATGGAATACTCGCCATTGCTTGAGATGTCAACGTATGCTTTAAATGTAACATTTTTGCACTTCATTGCTAGTTATGAATTCTTCACACAAAGTAAAAGCTGAGTAAAGAGAGGTGTGCAAATGGTAGACAAGACGTGGCACACGCCACCGGGAAGGAGTATCACCCCTATCGAGAGGACGGTTCAGGCGAACACACACGCTCTATTGCCGATTCGCCGGCAAGTGGTGGCCGCTTGGGATGGAACAGCACGAGAAACTCCACGTTCCCCGCCGGACCGGTGATCGGTGAGCGCGTCAGACCGGCCGGGTTGAGCTGCTGAGTGACGGCAAACGCTACAACATCGCGTATTACCTGAGCATGCACTACCGGGTCACGCACAACACCACCCTTACCGACGAGTTGGGGGCCAGCTTCAAACTGCGGCTTTATCAGCGCCACAATCCACGCTTCCGGTGTGATCAACCGTTGTACGGTAGGTAAGACGAGGCGGAGAGAGATGAAACTAACATCGATCACGGCACAATCCGCGCGCATATTGTCGGGTAATGCCGTCAGGTAGCGAATATTGGTGCGTTCGAGGACGATCACCCGCGGATCATTGCGCAAGCGGTGGTCGAGAATACCATAGCCAACATCAACCGCCACCACCTGAGCAGCTCCACGCTGTAACAAGACATCGGTAAAGCCACCTGTGGATGCGCCAACGTCAAGTGCGATCAAACCGGTCGGATCAAGCTCGAATTGGTCAAGCGCATGGGCCAACTTGAAACCACCACGACTAACGTAGGGTAGACCACTGCGCACCTCAATCTGGGCATCGGCGGCAACTTGGGTACCGGCTTTCGTTTGCACCTGCCCGTTTACCAACACCTGACCAGCCATAATCAGCGCCTGTGCTTTGGCGCGCGTTTCGGCCAAACCACGCTCAACCAGCAAGGTATCAAGCCGTTGCCGGGTCATGCTAGCCTTCCCGATGCAACTCAACTTCGAGGCGTGCAATTTCCTCTTCCAGCTCGGCTACCATCGCGCGTAGCCAGTCAGGCGGCGGGTTATGCGGATCGTGCAAATGGTTACGTAACATACGTAACTGATTCCGTCGCAGCCGCAATTGTTCACGAATCGCCGCTTGTCGATCAACCGGCGGCGGCGAGGGTGGCAACGGCTGGCCAGCTAGATAATCGGCGACTAAGTCGGTCATAAGATCGTCAAGCTCTTGTCCACGCTCACGGAGCAGCCAGTAGAGCTGTTCACGCTGTGCTTCGGTCAGCCTGATTCGAGTTGGTATCGTGTAGTGCCCACTCATAGTTACGGATTATACCGAATAGGCAAGGGACGAGCGACGGAATAACCGCTGGACAGCCTACCCGACGGAGCGATCGCTGTACGAGTAACCCGATGGAACACCCCTGTACGGCCGGATTGATCTGAAATTACATCAGTGGGCGCTATTGGCGCAACTGGGTAAAGAAGCGTATCACCATTTCTGTGTGCAGGGGAAACGCCAATTCAACCGGTGAGGTAATGATGACCCGTTCCACCGCTTCACTATTCGGCAAAAACGCCGGTAAATCTTTGCTCGACAATTGTGGCCCGATACCAAACACCAACAGATAACCATCGGGGGTACTACGAGCCGCGAAATCACCGATCAGTGCCGGATCGACCTCTACGCCCGCTTCCTCATACAGTTCGCGAGCTGCGGCCTCTTGCCATCGCTCGCCCATCTCGATAAAACCTCCGGGTAATGCCAATTGTCCACGACGTGGGTAAGCGGCCCGCCGAATCAAGAGCAGACCATCATCAACCGGCTGTAATAACAACACAACCGGTAACGGATTACGGTAGGTTGTACTGCCGCAATTGGTGCAAATCCGCGGCCACGGCTGGTACTCGGCGAACGGATGACCGCAAAATGAACAGAACGAGTGTTGACGATACATGACTTCCTGTGCAACGACCGACGGTTCTCACAAGAGCTTTAGTATAACATAAAACTGCCTCAATTCACGATTGATCACTGTCGGCGTTGCGGTTGGCTGACGACACCTGGGGGCGTTGCCAGGTTTGTTGGAGAGCAACCGACTCGGTCACTCCTGCTGCGTGCTCGATCAAGCAACGGTCAAATGCCTGACACAATGTCGTTTCATCGAGCTGGCCCGGTAAACCAATAAAGACCATCTGTGTCTGCGGTGGCTGATTGCCCCATGGCTCACCAACCGTGACCTGCACACGCGATCCGACCAATTGTAACACCGCTCGACGCTGCGGTACTTCGGCAAGATAGACTAATCCCTTCGCACGAAAGATCGCCGGCGGTAAGTCAAGAATCACGCGCCGAAACGCCTGGAGTGTAAAAGGTTGATCGGCAACATAGCTCCACGTTGCAAATGCAGAGCCGTGATCATGGTCGTGGTCGTGATGATCATGGTTGTGATGGTCGGATTCCGCAGCGACAACGAGATGCGGGAGTGGCATACGATGTTGCAACCGGCCCACATCTAAGAGCAAACGCAGCGGTACATCGGCATACATCGCCGGCAGAATACGTGCCTGTGGGACAATCCGCCGCACCCATGCTTCAAGCTCGGTTAACCGATCGGACGGCACGAGATCAATTTTGTTCAGCACGACAATATCAGCAGCGCTGATCTGTTCGACAATCAACGACTCATACGAAGGTTGCCGGTGTACATACTCGGCATCAATAACCGTGATCACGCTATCGAGGCGAAAATAGGCGCGTAGTTCCGGTAGCAGGAAGGTATCGGCAATTGCCCACGGATCACTTACGCCACTTGCCTCAATAATCAGATACTCTGGCAGCTGTGGTCTTTCTAACAAGGTAAATGCTGTCTGGAGTAGATCATCGCGGATCGTACAGCAGATGCACCCGTTCGCCAAGGAGATCGTTTCGCTCTCGACATCAATTACGAGCTGCGCATCGATATTGATCGAACCAAAATCGTTGACGAGAACGGCAACCCGCAAGCCATGATCGGCTTTCAAGATGCGATTGAGCAACGTCGTCTTCCCGGCACCGAGAAAGCCGGTCAGAATGGTTACCGGAATTGGTTGCTGAGGCACTTCCATTCCATCATTCCTTTCATGGATTATGAACGCCGGCGCGGCCGGCAACACGAACAGTCAAGACCATGGACAACCCGCGCGATCTGTGCCGGAGTAGCGTATACCGGCTCTGCTTGGCGGCGTGTGTGAAAGGTGCTGACGACCCGTGTACACCATCCGTGACAAATAGGGCATTCAACCGGTATGTCGGCTTGCCATGCAGGACGCAGCTCTTCCAGCTCGATGTCGCATTCGGGGCATTCGTAGACGTAGATTGGCATAGAGATCTATCGATGTAAGTAAAGGTTGGAACCATTATTGATACATTATATCATTTTAGACAATAGTGTCAATGCCGGACATAGCAAGTGAGCAATCCATCTTGGTTATTTCTGCTCTTGCGCCAGGATATACCTGAGTGCATAATGATCAGGAACTATGTAGTTAGAGGGTCTTTGTATGTCGATCTATCAATTTACCGCCCAACGCATTGACGGCACTCTGCAACCGCTCTCCGAATATCGCGGGCAAGTGCTATTGATCGTCAACGTTGCCAGTATGTGCGGGCTTAGCCCACAATATGTCGGTTTAGAACAGCTCTATCGTCGCTACCGCGATCAAGGGTTTGCCGTCCTGGGCTTTCCAAGCAACCAGTTTATGCAAGAACCGGGCAGCAACGAAGCGATTGCCGAGTTCTGCGAACGAACCTATCAGGTAACGTTCCCGCTTTTCGCAAAAGTTGACGTGAACGGCCCAAATGAGCATCCCTTGTTTGCCTATCTCAAGCGTCAGCAGCCGGGCTTATTTGGCAGTACGGCAATCAAGTGGAATTTCACCAAGTTTCTCGTCGATCGAAATGGCAAACCATACCGGCGCTACGCTCCTACCAATTTACCTTCGGTGATCGAAAACGATATTGTTGCGCTTTTGCGTCAACAACCTGCAACGGTAGGATAAACGATGCCCAAAACCCGACGTAACATGTTTCGAGTGCGGTGTGGTATGGTGTATTGTAAGAGAGGTGTATTTGCCTCGCACACCACATCCTCATTCCACCTATGTCGTTAACCTCGCTTGACTTCAGCCCACCGTGGTGTGCGATAGGGTAACTGTATGCCAGACCTGCGGTGGGGTGAAGCCGTCCCCTGCCTATGCCAGCCCCCCTGTGGTGTGCGATAGGGTAACTGTGTGCCAGACCTGCGGTGTGACGTGCAACAGCAGCCTGTCCCATTCCATCCTTCCCTACAGTTTGTACCTACTTCGAGTAAGAGTAACAGATCGAACCGGCTCATAACACCACAGCTTTGAAACGGTGTCTATCTCTAACCAACTTGATCAACTATTAATCATACCTGATAGTGAAACGCGGTATGATACATCAAAACAATCGACTGTTATTACCTATCAAATAACCTAACAGGATAGAGGATCATGCTACCAATTCGAGGTGTAGGCGCCGTCGTATACCGAACAAAACCCGATGGCACCATTGAGATATTGCTCATCCGTAAACGTAAAGGGTGGTGGTCACTACCGAAAGGCAAGCTCAAACCCAACGAACCACCACTGACGGCAATTGTGCGCGAAGTATGGGAAGAGACCCACGTGAGTGCTGAAGTCATCGATGTGGTCGGAAGTGTCGATTATGTAATCAGCGGACCCAAGGGTGAACAGCGAAAAATTGTTGATTACTACTTGCTGCGTGCCTACAAAGGACGTGCCCGTCCGTGCGGCGGCGACGAGCAGATTGTTGATGTCGAGTGGGTACCGTTAGCCAAAGCACTTGAACGGTTGCACCGACCACGCTTGAAAGCGATCGTCCGGGCGGCTCAGTCACTCTTTAGCTGACCGGACAATACCGCTCCCTTTCATCAAGTGGTCTGCACAACCAATTTCCAAATAACTCAGCTCTTATGCACAGGTACCATTCCTGACCGGCGTGCTATAATGGGAGCAGATAGCACGTTGTGAAGTCTACTCATCTATCCGTCATCACTAAACGATTACACTACCATTTACGTCCCCAACTGCGTAACAACATATCAAGCAGGACCTCAGTGGGAAGGGATAATCTACCATGGATGAAGTCGCTGCAACTCAGCTTGCGCGTCGCGTGGAAGAGCATCGCCAGGTCATTGCCGAACGGGTCGCGACCCGTTTATTACGGGCCTTCCCAGAGCTTACCCATACCCTACGTCTCGAAGAGAATTACGGCCCGGTGGAACGAATGGCCGAGGTTGCGGTACGCCCGCTGAGCGACTTGATCCGTGCGATGCTGTTGTTTGACGCACTGGAGATTGCCGAAACGGAGTTACGCTGGGCACGAGGGGTCTTGCCGCGTTGGGGGGTATCTTACGAACATACCACTGCAATGATCCGTTGGTATTTTGAGGAATTGAACCGTCTTCCTCTATCGTCAGCCGAACGTACCGTGGCGATGGAGGTCGAGCGTCACCTGTTACATCTAATGATACGCCTGTACCGTTCCCCTAACCATCATAAAGTGCCAGCCTAAGAAGGATTTGCCGGATGATGGATGAGGGGGCATGCTAGTCGTGCCCCCTTTGTCATCCTTACTTCACAATCAACTTACCCTGCATCAACGGATAGTGACCGGGTACTGTGCAAATGAACAAATAGCTACCTGCTGCGGGAGCGGTAAAGGTAACTTCTACCGTCTCACCACCGTTAGCCAGCGGAGTCTCGGCCAGAATATTGCTCTTATCTGCCGGCAGATAATTGGCTGCCGGGCCAGCACTCAGGCCGGCATTTGCAATCGCAGCCGCCTCGGCATCACCACCCTTGATTAGGATCCAGTTGTGCTGCTGCACCGCCGAGTTGTTCTTAAAACGAAGGGTCACGGTCTGACCGGGAGCAACCGTTAGTTCCGTCTTGTCAAAAGCCAACTCTTCGCCTTTCGAGCCGATCTCGAGCGTTACCGGACCACTGCTGGCGCTACCGCCGGTTGAACCACCACTGCTACCACCACCACACGCAGCAAGGACCATTGCCATTACTGCCAATACAGCGATAGCCATCACTCGAAACAACGTCTTCATGAGAAACCTTTCTTTCTTGTTCGATCTGTCACAAAGCTACGCTAATCATGTATACCACTGTCTCGACTCTTGTCAAGTCTCATCGCATACATTCGCAATAGGTAGTTTCGATGGATATTATGCTTGCTGAAGATGGCTCGCTCCGCTTGACATGACAAATTAGGTTAGGAAGATGGCTCGCTCCGCTCGAAATAACAAGGAGAGTAGGTAGTGTCGATGGAGAGTTATTCTTGTTCGGTATCACGGCGAGTCTCCTGCACTGAACGGCGCATACTGGATGGCTTGTGATCAAAACGATTCGTGCGTTCCACCGATGTGTTGGTCGGATCATGGTGTGACGTTGGCGAGCGGTGTTCAGATTTTGACGCCCGCTCTTGGTGTGGTCGCCCTTCGTGGTCCCGATGTCGCAGATTTCGTTCGGTACTGCTCCGGCCACGCGGCACCCGACCTGTGCGTGCGTCCCGCTCGCCCCACGCCCCACGACCGGCCTCACCGCGGCTCCCCTCATCCTGCCGGCCACGCGGCACCCGACCTGTGCGTGCGTCCCGCTCGTCCCACGCCCCACGACCGGCCTCACCGCGGCTCCCCTCATCCTGCCGGCCACGCGGCGCCCGACCTGTGCGTGCGTCCCGCTCGTCCCACGCCCCACGACCGGCCTCACCGCGGCTGTCCTGCCGGCCACGCGGCGCCCGACCTGCACGGGTGTCCCGCTCGCCCCGCATTGAACCTTCTGCAAAACGTTCGTCACGTTGTGTCCGAGGCGAACGGTCAGCGATTCGACGCTCGCTTTGCTCAGATCGCTGCCGCGTTACCGGCGCTGAGGCTCCGGCATGGTGAGATTTTTCATCAAGAGCGCGAGACTTCACTACGTCGGTCGGCCTGGTTGGCGCATCCGCTAACGATCGGCGCACCGAAACATGTGCGCGAAGTGCAGCTACTTCTTCATCGGTCAAATGACGCCACGCACGTGGCGGCAAATCACCGAGCTGTAGCGGACCTTCGCGCACCCGAATCAGACGACGCACTTCATAGCCCAACAACTTGGCGACAACGCGGATTTGGCGTTTGCGCCCCTCTCGCAACACAATCCGCACCCACACACCTTCAGGAGTTGTCTCAAGCAATTCAACCCATGCCGGTGCGGTCATCTCACCTTCGAGCAGCACACCATTACGCCAACTCCGCAATGCATCGGGCGTTAATGCTCGATCAAGTAATACCCGGTACTCTTTCTCGACCTCAAAACTCGGATGCGTAAGGGCATAGGCCAACTCGCCATCATCGGTCAGCAAGATCAATCCTTCGCTATCCAGATCAAGCCGTCCTACCGGAAAAACACGTGCCGGGACATCGACCAGTTCGACAACTGTGGGACGACCATGGGTATCTTCCGCTGTTGAAACTACCCCTGCCGGCTTGTGCAGCATAATATAGGTACGCTTAGCCGGTATCCGCAGCGGTTGACCATCAACCAAAATTTCATCATGCTCAAGATCGACGCGCGTACCGGGTACAGTCACGACTCGGCCATTTACCGTCACTCGACCAGCAGCAATGAGTTCTTCACAATCGCGCCGCGACGCGATCCCAGCACTAGCCAATACTTTCTGTAAACGTTCAGGGCTCACAGACAACCTTTCATGTTGACCAATAGATAAAAAAGAGAGCGAACCGAATATCTGTACGACGCGCACGTGGCGAGGGATAGGCGCAACAATGCGTCTGTTAGTATACCACTCTTTTCAGCAGAGTCAGAGTACAATAGAAGGCAAACAAACGGTCACCAAGTCCATACCAATGAATCAGCAAGCCTCAAACCAACTTTTTCGACCCTACGTGCCTGCCGCTCTCCGTGATGCACTCGATGCCGGGTTACTCCGGGCCGGTCAAATAGGGACATATCAAGCGAGTATTCTCTACGCCGATCTGAGCGGTTTCACCCGCTTAACTGCCGCTTTTGCCACCTTAGCCGATGGTGCCGAGCGGCTCCATAGCATTCTGCGCGATTATTTCGAAACTATGATTGCGACAATCACTGCCAACGGCGGTGATGTAATCCATATTGCCGGTGATGCGCTGAGCGCGTGGTGGCCCAGTATAGCCGATCCGACACTCGCCATTCATTGTGGTTATGCATTGCACAATGCCATCGCTGCACTGAACCCTATCCCAACTCCATTCGGCCCGTACTCATTTGAGCTGCGCGTTGGGGTGAGTGCGGGTCAGGTGCATCTCCTGCTGGCCGGCATTCCAAACCAAGGCATTCATCCAGTGTTAATGGGTACACCAATCTATGCTGCTAGTTTCGCCGAACAACACGCCCAACCCGGGCAAGTGCAACTCCTGTTGACGAATTCGGTTTACAAACCGACACCTCCGTATCAATCGCCACTTGACGCACCGGTACTCACATGGGAACATTTTTTGCCACCGAGCTTCGCCCGCCGTCTACGCTTAAACACGCTCGTAGCCGAATACCGTCGCTGTGTACCAGTATTTGCCGCCTTCGATCTCCCTGCTAACCCAATGGATCTCCAACCGCTCGTGACCCAAGCCCAAGCGATTGCAATGCGATGGGGAGGATGGCTCAACGAAATCGAAATCGGAAACAAGGGTGCGGTACTGGTTTTCTTATTCGGGGCACCGGTAGCACACGGCGATGATACCAGCCGGGCTATCGGCTGTGCGCTCGAGCTGCGCGATCGCGGTGTTATTCGGAAGGCCGGCATCTCGGTCGGCTCACTCTTTGTTGGTGAAGTTGGGGGTCGCTTGCGCCGTGTCTATACTGCCCAAGGTGAAGATATGAATTTAGCGGCGCATCTCATGAAACAGGCTACCGATGGCGAAATCCTCATCTCAGGCCGTGTCCGCCAAGACGTACTTGGGCGATACCGTACAAGCGTACCACAACTCATGATGATCAAGGGGTATGAGCAGCTCATTCCTGTCGCGAGCGTACTCATCGAACGGATCCATACCGATGATCATGACTCGCACGCGCTGCGGGCCGCATTACCCGATCACGTGACGTTGATCGGACGCGAGCAAGAACGCCAACTCATTGATCAACTGGTAGAAGATGCCGGACAGCAAGGTAAGCTCCTGTTGATCGAGGGGGAGACGGGGATCGGCAAATCGAGCTTGCTTCACTACATCGGGATCGAGTGGCTCAAACGCGGCTATATGGGTCTGCGTGGCGAATGTCGGATCGGGACCAGAGAACGAACATTGTATCCGTGGCGGACAATACTCGGTGAACTGTGCGGGATCGACGATAGTGAGCCGACGCCAGTACGTCGCGCTCGGTTTCAACAAGTCTTGGCCAAACTGCCATTCGCAGCATCGCATCAGGTAGCAGCCCTTGCCCACCTCCTCGACATTGAAGGATGTTTAGCACCGCTCCAACCACTTGATCTGGCACCGTTAGTCATCGAACTCCTCTTACAACGGCTGAAATATGAACCGGTTTTGCTCATACTTGAAGATGTACATTGGGCCGATAGGGAAACGTTGCTCCTGCTCCAAGAAGTGGTCGAAGCCCTCCTCCCGCAATACCCCCTCTTGGTGGTTGTTTCATATCGACCGCTCCCAAACCATCTTGCACCATTGATGCAACAGTTACAGCACTATCCGTTTAGCATCCATCGGATACTTGAACGATTGGCCAGTGCTGACCGAACTCAGCTCGTCTGCGAGCTGATCGGTGTTACCACCGTGGATGCACGCTTGTTGCAATATCTCGAACGGTATGCCGGCGGACAACCGCTCTTCATCAAAGAATACGTTCGTTCGTTATTAGAAAAAAGGTTGATCAGGATTGAAGGTGACACTGCGCACTTGCTCGGTTCGCCCCCACACGTCCAGCTTTCAAGTTCGGCGGTGGGAATCGTGCAGGCGCGGATCGATCAGATGGAAGAGCGGACGAGCTTAACCCTCAAAGTTGCGGCAGTGATCGGCCGCAGCTTTCCGTTACGATTACTTCACCATATCCATCCGGCTCATCTGAGTGAGGCAGAATTACGCCAAGACATCGACATTTTGCTGAACTATCAATTAATTGAGACGGAAATGACCGATCCAGAGCCGGTCTACCGTTTCACCTTTGGTTTCGCTCACGAAGTGGCATATACCAGCCTCCTTTTCGGGCAACGCCGCGACCTGCACCAAGCCGTCTATCAGTGGTATCTCACCAACTACCAGGCTGAGCTAGAACGTTGGGAAGCGCCACTGGCGGTCTACGATGTGATCATCGCGCATGCGTTGCGCGCCGAACAAGCGTCAATAGCGATGGAATATTGCCGACGTGCGGCCTTGATCGCGACTAGCCAATCGTTGTTCAGTAGCGCCTTTCATTACATTGAGCACGGCCTCAGGCTAACAGGCCACGTTGATCAACGTGTCGAATTACTCGTTCTTCGGATCATCCTCAACTATCGGATTGGTAACCATCTTCATCAGGCAGAGGATATTGCGCAGATTCAAGACCTCTTCGGTGCGTATCATCAACCAACGTTTCAAGCCATCGTGGCGGTAATGCAACTTCACCATACCTTTATCAGTGGGCAGTTTGAACTCTTCGACACCCACACAGCCTCTGCCCAAGCACAGGTCGCACAGCTTGGGCAGCAGTCGCCTGTTGTAAGTCGCTTCTTACAAGCGTGTATCGAGTTGATCAAGGCCCAATACTTCACCTTCAACGGACAGCAGCATCAAGTACTTACCCATCTTCACGGCATCAACCGTCTGTTTACTAACATATTACGTCAAACTACCGCAAAAAATGAACTGAACAGACTCCTCTCACCACGTGCGCTACTGGCTCAGAGTTACGAACTGCAAGGTTGGATCCTGATCGAGCTTGGTAACTTGCGCCAGGCCCAACGTCGCTTGGCGCGAGCCGTTGCGATTGCCCGTGTGACCAACGATTGGCTTACCGAAAACCGAGCCATTATCGGATTATGTCGTATCCAATTCGCCGACAATCCAAACAGCGAAAGCGAGCATCAACTTCAGCAAGCGCTCCATATTGCGCGCTCGCTCGGTGACCGATACGGACAAGTGCTGGGTTTGCACACACAAGCGTTGCTATGCCTCCATCGGGGTGATCGGCAGATGGCCCGCCGGCTCCTGTGGCAAGCGATTGCCATTGCCAACAGTACCCAGATCGGAGTTCTTGAGATGATGTTACTCAACCAACTTGCAGAGCTAGGGGAGGAAACAGCCCGATAAGCACACTGCTTAGGGAAAAAACGCATGCCACCAACGTTGCCAGTTCGGCGGTGGAGTAGGCAACGGTGAAGGCACCGGTGTCGTGGGCGGAGGCTGCGGGATGGCCGACGGCACCCGCTCAGGGACAATAACAATGTCGCCATCACGAACCAACCCTAAATCGCGCGCCCAAGCCTCGGTAGCAGCATCGGAACGCTCATACTCAAGGCGAGCTGCTAAAGCTTGTGTTGTCGCCTGCAACGCACTCACTTCGCTGTGAGCTGCGGCTAACTCACGTTCAAGGTGGCGGGCGATGATCAATTGGTTGACTAAATTGACCGCAATCCCACCGGCGAAGAGTATCAGCAGCGCGATCACCGCTAATGAGATCACGGTACGCCCACCACCGGGGAACGTCGCTGCCAGCCAACGTCGTGATCGACCACGCAGCATCGCCCAGCTTCGCCGGAGGCGTGTCGTCATATTGGTTGGCAGCGAGGAATGGCGGTGCCGTGGCATAATGAATTAGAAGTAGCTTCCCAGTAGGAAGCCTGACCTAAGAGACAAGCTCATCGGTGATCGAACACAAGACCGTTCACGCTTCTGATGATGAACGGGGTGCTTCCAGTCGCGCACAAGCTGCGACGGCATGCTCGGCTCGTGCCGTTCACGCCTCTGATGATGAACGGGGTGCTTCCAGTAGGAGTGGTTCTTCGATATTGGTCGTCATCGAGCTTTGACCACGGAACAAACCACCTGGCTCAATATGTAGCGCCGCAGTCGTGATGTCGCCCCAAACCTTACCGGTAGGTGAGATCTCCAGTTGTTCAAGTGCCGTAATCTGCCCCTTAACGGCACCTGAGACATGCACATTCCGTGCCTTGATCGTCGCAATCACCCGACCCGTCTCGCCAATGATCAGATTACCGACGACCTCGATATCGCCTTCCACCGCACCATCGATGCGGACATTCCCTTCGGCATTCAAGGTACCCACAAAGCGCGTATTGGCCCCGATCACGGTTTCTGCTCGGCCATTGACCACTGGTTGCGGTTGGGCGGATTTGCGATTAGAACCAAACATGCGTGCGATCCTCCTCCACATAACCGGCCACCTTTAGTATGAGAAGAAACACAAAGGGCCGGGAGACTGCCCGATCACGATCGGGTAATCGTTGTCGCCATTATAAACGATACAAGCAGGAAGGGCAACGATCCAATTTTACCAAATTTTGATCGATACCTCTATCTACGACACGCTCAAGGGGCTAACCGCTCACGCTGCCAACCATTGGCTGTGCGCGTGTAACGTAATCGGTCGTGGAGACGAGATGGCCGCCCCTGCCAGAACTCGATCCGATCCGGTACCACTCGATACCCGCCCCAAAATGGTGGGCGTGGTGGTGGGTTATCGGCGAAGCGTTCGGCCATCTCAGCAACACGCCGTTCGAGTTCGGCCCGGTTCGCAATCGGCTGGCTTTGCGGTGAAGCCCACGCTCCAATCCGACTCTCAAGCGGTCGACTCGCGTAATAGGCATCCGATTCTTCCGCGCTGATCGGCTCGGCGAAGCCTTCGACCCGTACTTGCCGTTCGAGTTCCGGCCAATAGAAGACCAGCGCAACGGCCGGATGCACGGCCAAGGCCTGTCCTTTCCGACTCTGATAATTCGTAAAGAAGACGAACCCACGTTCATCAATTCCTTTCAGCAAGACCATCCGCGCCGAGGGTCGACCATCAGGATCAATCGTTGCCAATGTCATCGCATTTGGCTCGATCAAGCCGACAGCTACCGCTTCGTCTAACCAGCGTGTGAACTGCACAATCGGATCGAGATCGGCTTCAGATTCGAGTAAACCTCGTTGCGTATACTCCTTACGTAGTTCGGCGAAATTCATCACAAACTCCACTTGCACATAACTAGCGGCTGGCATACAATAGCGCCGATGATGAACAACAGCGCCGCCATTTACGTTGCTCATGCGAGCCACCAGAGCGTAGCAGCGACTCTGCTGGCAATTCTCCTTGAGCAGGGCTATACCGCCGTTGATCAACCGCCGCACGCTATCAGCGGCCTGATCATGATACCCGACAAGCCCTTGCGCCACTTCTTCATTGCGCCACCTGCCCAAGGATGGGTGACGATCTGGAAAGATCCGCGTTACTTCGCCGATCGCACGCTCGCCCGCACCCTGGCTGCTCTCCTCAACACCCGTAGTGTCTGGATCGAAGTTGGCGGTAACGGTGTCAGTTGGGCACGTGGTCTCTATGACGGCTCCACGGTTATTGAAGAGCGTTTTGAAGCGGTTGAAACGATGTTTTACGGTGAACGTGGCGTGGTTCATCTTACCTTCGACCCCGATCTGTTACCAGAGGATTGGATCACCCGCCTGGGATTACCATACCCTGAATTGCATTATGAAGCGATTCTAGCCGGCGCGCAACTGCCAGGTGAGCCACCATTGCACCTCGTTGTGCAACGCAGCACCGACCCCGCCATCTCTGCTGCATCGCGCGGTTAACGCACAGACTGCTATGCCGTACACCATTTTGATGATAGCCTCGACCAGCTTCTTTTCCGACTACGGTAATCATGTTCGTATTCTCGAAGAGATTCGCGCATTACAACGGCGTGGGCATCGGATTGTCCTGGTCACCTACCACAACGGTGATGATATTCCCGGCATTACTATCTATCGCTCGTGGGATGTACCGTGGATCAAACGTGCCGTGGTCGGTTCTTCGCGTCATAAACTGTACCTTGATGTCGGATTGGGCTGGCGTGTCCTCCGTACCGCCCTTGCACTCCGCCCCGACATTATCCATGCCCATACCCACGAAGCCGCAGCCATCGGGCTACCGTTGCAGAGGCTGCTCCGCCGACCGCTTATCCTCGACTATCAGGGCAGTATGACGAGCGAAATGCTCGACCACGGCTTTATTCGGCAGACGAACCCGCTCTTTATTCCACTGACGCGGCTCGAACGAATGCTGAATCGTTCGGCCGATGCAGTGATGACTTCTACGCACAACGCTGCGAATCTGTTGCGGCGCGATGGGTCGGTACCGGAAGACCGCCTTTTTACAATAACCGATGGGGTGGACACCGAACGATTCCGGCCCTACGACGGTTCACCGGCGTGGGCTGCCCAGCGCGCTGAATTACGCGCACAACTCGGCATTCCGCCTGACCGGCGGATCGTTGTCTACATCGGCTTGCTCGCGCCCTATCAGGGTACCAACTTATTGCTCGAAGTTGCCCGGAGTTTGTGTCAAAAATACGATGATCTTCATTTTCTGATCATGGGCCATCCTGACCCACAAAGCTACCGTAACCTCGCGGCGAGCCTGGGCATTGCCGATCGGGTCACGTTGCCGGGGCGAATCATCTACCGCGATCTGCACAGTTATTTAGCGTTGGGCGAAGTAGCCGTCGCCCCAAAGATGAGTCTGACCGAAGGGAACGGCAAAATCGGCAACTACATGGCGATGGGGCTACCGACAGTAGCATTTGACACGCCGGTCAATCGTGAGATTCTAGGGCCGTATGGGTTCTACGCCAAACGCGGTAGTACCGAAGATTTTGCGGCGCAGTTGGAGCTGGCCCTTACCAACCGCGAGCTAGCCGCCGAGCGTGCCGCCGGAGCGCGCGCACGAGCGGTGGCTGAACTATCGTGGGAACGAGCAGCACTTGCGATTGAGGCAATCTACGCGGCGGCAATTGCTCGCCGCCGCGAAAATACGGCCGATGAAGAGGACGGAGAGGCTTAACGCCACCACACCTTTACAAAATCTGGCTGAGGAAGAGCTTCGTGCGCTCATTACGTGGATTAGTAAAGAACTGGTCAGGGGTACCCTCTTCGACGATTTGGCCCTGATCCATGAAGATGATCCGGTCGGCCACTTCGCGGGCAAACCCCATCTCGTGCGTAACGCAGAGCATTGTCATACCGCTACGGGCCAGTGTCTTCATAACATCAAGCACCTCTTTGACCATTTCCGGGTCAAGCGCCGAGGTTGGTTCATCAAACAGCATAATGCGTGGCTCCATCGCTAATGCGCGCGCAATGGCCACCCGCTGCTGCTGACCACCCGAAAGCTGGCCGGGGTACTTGTGGGCTTGTTCTTTGATCCCCACCCGTTCGAGCAGTTCCAACGCCTTTGCCTCGGCCTCTTTGCGGGTTTTCTTGCGCACCCAAATCGGGGCGAGGGTAATATTCTGCATCACGGTGAGGTGCGGGAAGAGATTAAACTGCTGGAAGACCATTCCTACTTCCCGACGAATAGCATCGATATTGCGAATATCATTAGTCATCTCGATGCCATCAACGATAATCCGACCTTCTTGGTGTTCTTCAAGCCGATTAATGGTACGAATGAAGGTACTCTTACCGCTACCTGATGGTCCACAAATTACAACAACTTCACCACGTTTGACCCGTAAGCTCACATCCTTCAGTGCATGAAAATCGCCGTACCATTTATTTACGTTCTCGCAGATGATGATATATTCACTATTCCCATTACCACTCATAGGGATATACCTTTCACACGATCGAAGATGTCCATCGTGACGACCAACCTTACGTGCTCAGTCTCACGTGCTCAATGCCGGCTACGCGCAATCTGGTCTTCGATTTGCTTACTCACCCGCGACATCGTGAAGCTAAAGAGCCAATAGACTGCGGCAATGACGAGAAACGTCTCACGCCACACACCACCGGGGGTACCAAGCCACTGTGGTTGACCAACGATATTCTGCGCGGCACCGAGCAGGTCAACCAAGCCGATAATAACGACCAATGAGGTGTCTTTGAAAAGAGCGATAAACTGCCCAACGAGCACCGGCACCACTGCCCGTAGTGCTTGCGGTAGCGTAATGAGCAAGGTCGTCTGCACCACATTCAAACCCAATGCGCGGGCAGCTTCGACTTGGCCACGCGGAATAGCTTGGAGACCGCCACGCACATTTTCGGCAAGGTATGCTGCGCTGAACAGGGTGACGGCCACCGTAGCTCGCACCAGCGCATCGATGCTCTCACCACCGGGGAGAAAGAGTGGCAGCAGCAAAGCGCCCATAAAGAGCACCGTCACTAACGGCACACCACGAATCAGTTCGATATAGAGCACGCAGAATGTGCGGATAACCGGTAGTGAGCTGCGCCGACCCAAAGCCAGCAACACACCGAGTGGGAAGGAGAGGACAATACCGCTGATTGCCAACAGGAGGGTCAGCATCAGCCCACCCCACAGCTTCGTTTCGACAATTGGTAGACCCAAACCGCCGCGTAAGATGAGAATCACCGCCGGATAGGACAAAATCCACGCGATGATCAACGGCCAGCGCAGCGTAGCCCTGATCCGGCGTGCCCCTTGATCGCCACCAACCAATAGGACAGCGCAGAGAAACAAGAACAACCAGCCGGGCAACGAGGTTTGGTCGGGTAAATCGGGGAAGGTAAAGGCGGCAATACCGATAACAACACAGACAAGCGCCGCCCCCATCGCGACTGTCCGCACAATCCCACCCCATACACCGGCACTCAAACCGAACAACAGCAATACCAGCCCCATCGCCGCTTGGGGACGCCAGAGTTGATCGACCGGATACGTCCACGTCAGAAGCAGCTTGATATTGGTAAACGCCGCCGGCCAACCGGGCGCAGTGATCATCCACGACACAAAGCTCGTGACGGCTTGTACGATCACGTACAGCAGTACCAGGGTAATGATCACGTTATACCACGTCGAAAAGAGGTTTTTGCGCAGCCATTCAACCAGACCGAGCTGCTGGCGTGGGGCGCGGCGTGAAGTTGGGCGACTAACATCGGTAGCCACTGGCGTCTCCTTAGCGCTCGACGAGCTGAATGCGGCGGTTGTACCAATTCATAAACAGCGAGGTCAGTAAACTGACCGAGAGATAGCTGGCCATCAACATCAGGATGACAGGCACTGCTTGCCCGGTCTGGTTATTGATCGTATTTGCTACGTAGAAGAGATCGGGATACGCGACGGCAATCGCCAGACTACTATTCTTGGTCAGGTTCAGGTACTGGCTGGTCAGTGGTGGAATGATCACCCGCAGTGCCTGCGGCAAAATCACGAGCCGCATTGTCTGGGCGGGTGTAAGACCGAGGGCACGAGCCGCTTCACGCTGACCCTTACTCACCGCCAGAATACCGCTGCGCACAATTTCACCGATAAAGACGGCAGTGTAGATGACCAACCCTACCAATAGCGCAGCAAAGCTGTTGGTAACGGTAATTCCACCGACGAAGTTAAATCGTTGCCGCTCAGGGATCGAGAGGCTTACCGGCCATGCACCGTACAGGACATACGAGAGCAAAAAGCCGACGAGTGCTATCGCAAACGCGATAAGGATGGCGTAAGGTAACGCAACGCCGGGTCGGTCACGACGGGCGAACTGAATACGCCGTACCACATAGAAGATAATCCCGATGACTATCCCACCGTATACCCACCACATCCACTTATCAAAGTCGTTGGCAGTCTGTGGCCATGCCAGAGTAACCCCGCGGTTGTGCAGAAACATGAGACCACCGACCTCGATACTCTCTTGGATGCGGGGAAAGAGACGGGTAAGCGAAAACCAGAAAATGAGTTGCAAAAGTAACGGAATATTTCGCACAATTTCGACATACACCAACGCTACGTTTCGTAACAACCAATTATCGGACAGGCGAGCAATACCGAGTATCAATCCCAGCAAAGTAGCCAGGATAATTCCGATCCCGGCCACTCGAATCGTATTCAGAATACCAACGATAAACGCTTGCCCATACGTCTTGGAAGGATCGTACTCGATCACGCTTTCTGAAATCGGAAAACCGGCCGGTACCGACAAGAAGGCAAACGTCGGCAACAGATTCGCCTGCCGCAATCCATTCATCATATTCGAGTAGAGGTACCACAGCAGAGCAACGACCGCAATCGCAAACACAACCTGCACAATGATCGCAATAATGCGCGTATCGCGGTAAAAGGGGATGTTAACTTTACCAGAGGGCAGTGGCGGCGAACCAACGGCCATGCGTTACTCCTTATCATCGAATAATGAGCTTACCACCGGCCAATTCGTGGTAGAGACGTTGCCGGGCAACGTCTCTACCAGACCTGATCAGCGCTTAGCGGAAGGGTGGCGAGTAGAGCAGACCACCGTCAGTATACAGCGCATTCAAACCACGAGGCAGGTTGAAGGGGGTATCGGGGCCAAGGTTGCGGTTATAAATCTCCGCATAGTTACCGACGTGACGGATAATACGCACCGCAAAATCATTGGGCAATCCGATACCGGCCGCGAGATCGCCTTCAATCCCGAGGAAGCGACGAATCTCAGGCACGTCACTGTTCAAGAACTCGTTCACGTTCTGCGACGTAATTCCGTACTCTTCGGCTTGGAAGGTAGCGAAGACAATCCAGCGTACTGCATCGAACCACTGCGGATCACCCTGTTTCACCGCCGGCCCAAGTGGCTCTTTCGACATCGTGACTTCGAGAATCTTGTGGTCGGCCGGGTTGGAGAGCAGGGTTAAGCTCGAGATCAACCCCGATTTGTCGGTGGTGAAGCCATCACACTGACCGGCGTCGTAGGCGGCGCGTGTCGAGTCACCGTCGGGGAAGACGACCGGCGTGAAGGTCAGACCACGGGCGCGGAATTGGTCGGCCAGGTTCAACTCAGTCGTGGTACCGGTCTGCACACAGATGGTTGCGCCGTTCATATCTTCCAGCGTGTTGATTCCGCTGTCCTTGATTCGCTAGAGTACGCAAATCGACTCACTGTTGCGATACCAACAGTTCTTGCAGATCCGTGCCAACCTGAGCTTCGCCGGTGAAGCCACCTGCCGCTACTTCGGCCAGGGCCTGGGCAACCGGCATCGTCCAGCGCGGGCTGAAGTGGACTAACACCAAACGATGCACACCGGCTGCTGCCGCAACTGCACCGGCCTGTCGCGGTGTCGTATGACCGGCAAAGGGTTCGGCCACGGTTGCCTCGTGAATCAGCAGGTCGGCTTTGGTCGCCAGTTCGGTCACCGCAGGACACGGTTCGGTATCGGCCGAATAGCAGATGGGGCTAACGTTGGGTGCGCTCAGCCGAACGGCAAGGCATGGCCGGCTATGGGCCGTTACTGCGGTTGCCAGCTCAAGACCCTCGCCAAGGGATACCTGCTCACCGGCAGTAACCGGTCGCCAGTCGGCCAAGGCGGCCCATTCTTCCAAACCTGCTGCCGTCACGTATCCTGATGCCAACTCAAGGGTGGTTGCAAGGCCGTAGATCGGTAGCGGTTCGTTACGCCCGCCGAGTCGCAAGCTGAAAATCAACGCCGCTAACCCATTGATATGATCGCAGTGGCTGTGGGTCAAAAACACACCACGCAACTGTTGTGGGTCGATCCCTGTGGCGAGGAGCCGACGGTAACTCTCGCCACCGACATCGATAAGGAACGGCCCTCCTGGTCCATCCCACACTAAATGCGTATAGGATCGATCCGGATCGGGAAGACCGGTGCCGGTACCGAGTAAAACAATGCGCGCATGCTGCATACTATCATTCCTCATCAATCGGCACAAGCCGCTTCCGTAGCGCGTAGATCGCCACTTGCGTGCGGTCGGCTAAGTGCAGCTTCGAGAGAATATTGCTAATATGGGTCTTTACCGTCTTTTCCGAAACGATCAGGGTGTCGGCGATTTCTTTATTCGACATACCCTTCGCTACCAGCCGCAGAACATCCATTTCACGCGGTGTGAGTTGCTCGACCGGTGCCTCATTGGGGCGCGGTGTGTTGAACTCTTGCATCAGTTTGGCGGCGACATCGGGGTGCAACACCGCTTCACCACGACGAGCAGCGCGGATGGCGTGCGCCAACTCTTCGGGTGAGATGTCTTTGAGCAAGTATGAGATCGCACCGGCTTTGATCGCCGGAAACACTTTATCGTCGTCGGCAAAGCTAGTGAGCACGATCACTTGTGAGGAAGGACTAACTGCCTTGATCCGGCGCGTTGTTTCGACGCCATCGATGCCGGGCATCACGAGATCCATCAAGACGACGTCTGGCAACAATTCACGGGCAAGTTCGATCCCTGCTTCCCCACTGGCCGCTTCACCGACCACTTCAATGTCGGATTGCAGTTCGAGGAAGTCACGCAGGCCTTGCCGTACCACCCGATGATCATCAATGAGCAGTACCGTAATCTGTTCCATACCACCACCTTTTCGTTATGAGCAGCAGCTTTACTCGCCTGCAGTATGACGCTCGCGCAAGGGAACGATCACCTCGATCTCTGTTCCTGAGCCAGGCTGCGAACGAACCGTAAACGATCCGCCAAGTTCGGCGGCCCGTTCCCGCATGCCGAGTAACCCAAGATGACGACCCTCACCGGAGGGGTAGGCATGCGGATCGAAGCCTTGCCCATCGTCAGCGATGCAGAGGCGTGCCTGATCGGCGGTGAGTTCGAGCTGGATACGCACATTGCGTGCTGCCGCATGTTTCACGATATTGTTCAGAGCCTCTTGCACAATACGAAAGAGCGGTTGTTCAATGCCACGGACATGCCGCTCATCACCGATCACATTGAGTTCGATGCGCAAGCCTTCTCGATGCGCAAGATGTTGAGCATGCTGTTGGATTGCAGCCACTAGGCCTTGATCGCGTAGCGCCGGTGGGCGTAATTGAAAGATAAGCGCCCGCATCTCGGCGAGAGCTGCGGTTGCCGTCTCATGCAGGCGTTCGAGCAACACGGGAACGCGCGCCGGATTGCGCTCAAATTGGGAACGGGCGGCTTGGGCAGTGAGGGTCATACTGAAGAGCTGTTGGCTTACGCTATCGTGCAATTCGCGCGCCAATCGGTTGCGCTCCTCGAGGGCCGCTGCCTGCTGCGCCCGCTGGTAGAGCCGCCCATTCTCGACGGCGCCGGCTAACATATCGGCCACCGTCTCCAACACTGCCGCATCCTCGGCGGTTAGCCCGGCCGGTTGTGGTGATTCGATATTTAGTACTCCTAAGGTTTTGCCGTTGGCGATCAGGGGCACACACAGCTCAGAGCGAATATCGAGCCGCTCACGGAGGCCAAGATAATCGGCCTCGGCGGCAACATCCTCGGCCCGCACAATCTTACCGCTCCGGGCTGCCCGCCCGACCAGGCCCAGATTGATATGTTGGCGATGACCAACCCGGGCCGGCGCGTACTGACCGGCAGAAGCAACCAGCACCAATTCGCTGGCGTCTTCATCGAGCAGAAAGAGATCGACTTGTGGGTAGCCAAATCCCTGTTGAATCTGTTGTGTCGCGAGTGGCAATGATTCGTGGAGATCAAGCGTTGCGGTGACAATCCGCGCTATCGAATTGAGCACCGCCAATTGATCGGCGCGGCGTTGTACCTGCCTGGCTAATCGTTGTGACTCGGCGTAGAGTTGGGCGCTTACGATGGGGCCGCTCACTTGCGCAGCAATCGCTTCGAGCAGATCGACATCTTCATCATTAAACGCCCCAACGCGACGACTCACCACGCTGAGCAAACCGATGACTCGTCCACCACTGCGCAGCGGTGCAATGACACACGACATCACGTCGGGTGGGAAGATGGATTGTGCCCCCTCCGGCGACCGGCAATCTTCGATCACGAACGGGCGACCATTCTGCACAACCCACGCCAACGCTTTATCGGCTAAAGGCAAGCGCCGACCAATAAGTTCGGTCAAGGGCGATGCTGCGGCAGCAACGAGGAGTTCGCCTTCGTCATCAAGTAAGGCTACCAACCCACTACCGAAAGCCGCGGCCAGGCGATCCACGGTCTGGCGCAGGATGGTGTTAAGATCAAGGGTTGCTCCAACCGCCCGCCCTAACTCGGCCAGCAACTGCTCCTTCGCCAGCAAACGAGCACTTCGCTCGGCCAATCGCACATTCTCAACCGCCAAAGCTGCTTGCCGGGCAACCGCTTCAACCATCCGCACCGTTGCCGGATCGGGTGGTACAGGCCATGCGATAACGATCACCCCGATCAGACGGTCACCGCGGCCACGCAATGGAGTCAGTAACGCCGCCGACCGGGCAATCGCCGCCGTATCCGGTACCCCGACCGGCAATGCCTCAGCAGGTACGAGAAACGAACTACTCTGGCGATACGCATCGTGCAACAACGGTTGATACACGTCAGGTCCAATCGGTATTGCCCGCAATTGCTCGACCAACTCCGGCGCAATCCCGGCAAACGCGACCGCGTGCAGCAGCTCGCGTTCGGTATCACGCAGGCGGACATAAACGCACGGGCTGTTGACAATCCGCCGCAGGGTTTCAACCACTTCACCGAGCAAACTTTCCGGCGTATCGTCGGCCCGCAGCGCATCATCGAAGGCGAGCAGATCGCCGAGGGGCAGCGCACGGTTCATCTGATCGGACGAAATACCGCTCATAGCAGTCTCTTCACACAACGAAGCATGCCGGTGTTGCTTGCATTGTCGCACATACCGACACCGATTACAACTCTCGTTCATCGGTGTCGGTCGTCTCAATCGGTGCGGTGCCACGCCCGATAAGAATGGGACCAAACAGCGTTGTCTGTTCCACAACAATGGCCTGTCGTTTCAACAACTCAAGCACCGCCCAAAACGACACGATCACCTCTTCGGCGGTTGGTTGGGCCGAAAGGAGATCGCTGAAATCAAACCACGTTGCCCGTTCGAGGCGAGCGCGGATACGACCGACTACTTCGGCTACCATCAGGCGGGGAGTCAGCACGATCGGTTCTTCCGCTGCGAGCGGCAACTGCAACTGCGCGCGACGGGCCAGCGCTTGCAACAGATCGGCGACGCGGTATGTGGCCGGTGGTGGGGTAAGGGGCAACAATGGTGGCGTAACACGAACAAACGTACTGCGTCCGCTCTCCTGCCATACCCGCAATATCTCGGCTGCTTGTTTGAAGCGACGATACAACTCGAGCTGCGCCGCCAACTGTTCGGCATCTTCATCAACCGGCGCCGTTGGAACAACAGGCGAGCGTGGTAAAAGCGCTCGTGACTTAATCAAGACAAGACGTGCCGCTACACTGACAAACTCGGCCAACTCTCCCGGCTCAACCTGATCAAGCATGCGCACGTGAGCCAGATACTGATCGGCGACACTGGCGAGAGCAATCGCAGTAATATCAAGCTCGGCACGCTCAATCAGGCGCAGGAGCAGATCGAGCGGGCCGGTAAAGGCAGGCAACGTTATCTCATACGACATACTATTCTGTGTGTGTCAGTGTTGATTATCGGCCCACTGCAAGCGGGCAGCACGACCGGTTGGGTGTGGATCGTGATAGTGCCGGATCGTCTCGACAATCTCCGGCGGACAACCGGCGGCCGCCGCCATCCGCGCACCACGAGCCGCATGTTCGGCATAGATAGCAATCGGCGGGGCAAGACGGGCAGCGAACAGGTAAAGAGCCGGCCAACGCTTGAGGATGGTTGCTATCACGTACCATCCCAACGCTAACGGTCGGCCATCGTCACTAACCTTCCCACAATCGTGGAACAGCGCAGCCCGCAACAGCAACGGATCTTGTTCGCCGGCAGCTACCAGGGTGTAATAGACATCAAGGCAATGCCGTTGATCGTAGAGCGGCATTTGTTGAAACAGGTGATATTCTGCCGGCGGCAAGATGCGTGCTACCATTGCATATTCGGCGGGTGTGACGGTAGCACGGATTGCCGCACGAAACTGGCGAATGCGGTATGATACAGACATAGAAACCTGACAACTCAGCGCGTCGGTCGTGTGATCCGACGAAGCATTATAAAGCTGTTTATCCAACAGACGCAACGATGCGACAAGATAGTTAGTGGTACAATTGTCCTATGAAACGACTCATTATCTTCCTCAGTCTGACGATACTACTCGCTGCCTGCACGCAAACATCGCAAACCAACCCACCCCTCGTCGTCGGTGAGACGCCGATTGCAGCGGAGAGTACTTTAATCGACCGCAAGCCGGATTGGGCGGCCATCCCCGGTGAACGTGCGCCGGATTTTAGCTATACCCTACCTGATGGCGTGCATAAGCTGAGCGATCTGCACGGCAAGCCGGTGATTATCAACTTTTGGGCAACATGGTGTTTGCCCTGCGTCGAAGAAATGCCGACGCTCGATGCGGCACGTCGCGCTAACCCAGATCTGGTCATCCTGGCCGTCAACCGGAGTGAGTCAACCGAAGCGATCAGCGCTTTCGCTCCCAAAGTAGGCGTCAGCTTCCCGCTCATTACCGATCGCGACGGTGTGATCGGTGAGCGGTACGGCGTCGTCAACCTACCGACCACCTTCTTCATCAACCGTGACGGAACGATTGCCGTGCGACATGTCGGCGCCCTCACACGTGAGCGGCTGACCGAACGACTTGCGGAGGTAAAATGAGTGAGCAAACGCCAGAAGAGATCGTGCGTATGGCGCAAGAGCGGGTTGCGGCGCGGAAAGTGGTAGCACGACGAGCTATACCGTGGGGGCCAATCTTTCTGGGCAGTTTCAGCGCTTTGCTCTTGGCCCTGCTCTTCAGCCCCGGTATGCCACTTGAATGGAAGATGTACGCTGTCGTGCATGGGATTTGTGCGCAACAACACAACATCTTCGTCGGTGGTCTCCAATTCCCGCTCTGTGCCCGGAACAGTGGCATCTACTTGAGTTTTATGCTCACGTTTATCTATCTCTACGCAATTGGTCGGGGCAGAGCCGGCAAAATCCCGCCGTGGCCTATCTCACTCCTTTTGGTAGCGTTCGTAGGTATCATGGCAGTTGACGGCTTCAACTCCCTATTTCTCGATCTCGGCCTTCCCAACTGGTACCCGCCAGACAACTTTCTCCGCACGCTCACCGGGATGGGCATGGGCATCACCGTCGCAACCGCACTCCACCTTGTCCTCAACAACAGTCTTCGCCAAAACGTCGATCCTCACCAACCGGTGTTTGCCCATTGGGGCGAAATCCTCGGCATTATTGTGATCGACCTCCTGGCATTGGCTGCCATCTACGGTAATCTCGGTATTACCTTTTGGCCGTTGGCTTTTCTCGCCTTCTTCGGCATTCTCGGCGTCCTGTTTTTGGTTTGTCTGTTACTGACCAGCCTCTTGATGGGGTATGAAGGCAAAATTACCAGCCTGCGCCAACTCGCCGGGCCGGCCACCATTGCGCTCATTCCAACCCTGCTGATCGCGGGGGCAATGTCGTGGTTGCGTTTTTGGATGGAAAGCGTTGGGTTGATATTGTGACCGAGAATCAGATGTAGTACATCACCGCACCATCGCGACTGCGCTTACGCTGACAAAGGTCGTCGAGGGTAAGTCTGGCCAGACGCTGTTCGATCAGGGTCCGCAATTCACTCCAGACCTCATCGATCAACGCACGGTCGAGCGGCTCCGTCGGTTGCAAATCATCGCGACCACCTTCGGTAGGGAGAATCGGGCCTTCGAGCACCGTCAGCACCTCGAGGAGTGAGATCGTTTCCGGCGAACGGGCCAACAGATGACCACCCTGTGGGCCACGCAAACTCTCGACCAAGCCGGCCCGGCGTAGGGTGATCAGTAACTGGTTCAGGTAATTGACCGGAATGCCCTGCCGGATCGCAATGGACTCACTCTGGATCGGCCCTTCGCCATAGTGCTGCGCCAAGTCAAAAACGGCGCGTAGCCCGTATTCGCCTTTGCTCGAGATGCGCATCATTCCCTCCAATAGTCAAGTAGATTGATTAACATTGTAGCATAAGCAGAAACGACGTCAAATGTATCCCGCTTCGCTTACGAACTGCGCAAACTTATGGTATGATAGTGTCATTCCATGACGCAGTGCGTCTAAGTCTATCGGGCGATGCAGACCGTACCGTAAGCTTGACCAATGCGTCACCGTCCGCAACATTGTCGTTTGGATCGAATGGTCAAGGAGGACCCAATGACCTATCACATCAAGCGTGTTGGCGTGATCGGCGCCGGGACGATGGGCGCTGCGATCGCCGCTCTGGTCGCCGGAACGGGCATTCCGGTGCTGCTGCTCGACGTTCCACCTGGCTCGCTGACACCCGACGAAGAAGCCAAGGGACTTACCCTCTCGCATCCGCAGGTTCGCAACCGCATCGTCCAGCAGGGCTTTGAGCGCATGCGCAAGGCGCGTCCGTCGAATCTGTACACCGAGCGTAGCGCCGAGCTAATCACACTTGGCAACACCGAAGATGACTTTCACCGCTTAGCTGAATGTGACTGGATCGTCGAGGCGATTGTCGAGCAGATCGGCCCAAAGCAGGCATTAATGGCGCGGTTGGAAGAGGTTCGCAAACCAACGGCGATCATCACCACCAACACATCCGGTATTCCGATCCGTATTATCGCTGAAGGACGCAGTGAAGCGTTCCGCCGCCATTTCTTCGGCAGCCACTTTTTCAATCCACCCCGCTACCTGCGCTTGCTTGAGATCATCCCCGGCGATGACGCCGACCCGACGGTGGTCGCAGCTTTCCGCCAGTTTGCCGAAGAGCGACTGGGCAAAGGAGTTGTCATCTGCAAAGACCGTCCAAATTTTATCGGTAATCGGATCTTTGTGTACGCTGGGCAAGTGCTGCTCAACTTCGCCCTCCAGCACGGTTATCAGGTGGAAGAGGTCGATGCACTGACCGGACCGCTGATTGGGCGACCGAATACAGCCAGCTTCCGCTTGCTCGATCAGGTCGGCATTGATGTCATGACCTACGTTGCCAGTAATCTGTACGACGCCATTCCCGATGATGAGAGCCGTGAAGTCTACCGTCAGAACGATCTCACCCAACGGATGGTTGCTGCCGGGAAGCTGGGGAAGAAAGTAGGTCAGGGTTTTTACAAGGAGATGAAGCGTGACGGTAAGCGCGAGTTTTGGCCCATCGATCTCCAGACGCTCGAGTATATACCACCACAAGGGACGGCATCGGTTGACGCATTAATTGCAGCGGCACGCAAGATCAAGTCGTTGCCCGAACGGTTACGCTTTATCCTCGACAAAGCCGAAACCGAGCACGACCGCGGGGCACAACTGGTAGCAGCGGCGATCTATCCGATGATGGCTTACGCAGCACGACGGTTGCCGGAGATCGCCGATAGTGTGGCCGACGTTGACAATGCGATGCGCTGGGGCTTCGCTCACGAACAGGGGCCATTCCAACTATGGCAAGCGATGGGCATCGCTGAAACCGCAGCGCGGATGCGGACATTCGGCGAAACACTTCCGTCATGGGTTGACGAACTTATCAAGACCGAGGGCCGTTTCTACGGCGAAATTGACGGCCAACCGGCGGCGTACAATGTGGCAACCGGCAAGCTGGAGCCGATCAACCGTGACCCGCGCGCAATCGATCTGGCCGCGCTGAAGGCTGCCGGTCGCGAACTGTTCGGCAACGACAGCGCCAGTGTGATCGATCTCGGTGATGGCGTCCTCTGCTTTGAATTGCACTCGAAAGCGAATACGATAGGTGGCCCAGTCATTGAGATACTGATCAAGGCGCTCGATGAACTTGAGCAAGGGCCGTGGGTGGGGATGGTGATCGGCAACCAAGGCCCCCGCTTTTCGGCCGGCCTTGATCTCAACGATGTAGGCGCGGCGGTGATGGCCGGTGCATGGGACGACATCGATGAGTATGCCGCCCTGGTCCAACAAACCTTCCGCCGTATGCGCGATAGCGCCAAGCCGGTCGTGAGTGCACCGTTTGGGCAGACGCTCGGTGGCGGGGTTGAGTTGTCGATGCACACGGCTGCCTCGGTAGCGGCTGCCGAAACCTACATGGGTTTTGTTGAGTTTGGCGTCGGTGTCATCCCAGCATGGGGTGGTTGTACCGAGATGAATCGTCGGATTATTGCGACCGCTGCCCGCAACGGCCATGATCCCCTCAAGGCTTTCCAGCAGGTGTTCGAGACGATAGCGCTGGCAAAAGTTGCCACCAGCGCACATGAGGCGAAGGAACTCGGCTTACTACGCCCGACCGACCGGATCGTCTTTAACCCGGATTACCTGATCGGTGAAGCAAAACGTGAGGTCCTGCGATTGGTTGCCGATGGTTACACACCGACGATCACGGCTAAACCGTGTTATGCGCTTGGTCGCGATGGCTTAGCGGCAGCGCGTATCGGGATCTACCAGATGCGCGAAGCCGGTTTTGCCACACCTTACGATGCAGTATTGGCCGAAAAGCTCGCCTATGTGCTGTGTGGCGGCGAGTTGAGCAGCCCGCAATGGGTTGACGACGTCTACATGCACAACCTGGAGCGGATGACTGTCATTGAACTGCTGAAAGACGAGCGCACACAGGCGCGGGCGCGTCACATGCTCGAACACGGTAAGCCGTTGCGGAATTAGCGTTCATAGATATTAGATAAGGAGTATTCCCATGCGTGAAGCAGTGATCGTATCAGGGGTGCGCACCGCCGTCGGTAAAGCCGGTCGTGGCGCATTACGCACGGTGCGGCCCGATGATTTAGCCGCCATTGTGATTAAGGCAGCCATCGAACGCGCCGGGATCGAGCCGGCCTTAGTTGAAGATGTGATTATGGGCTGCGCTATGCCGGAAGGTGAGCAGGGATTGAACGTTGCCCGTATTGCAGCCCAGCGTGCCGGTTTACCCGATAGTGTCTGCGGCGTAACCGTAAACCGGTTCTGTTCGTCAGGTTTGCAGACGATTGCAATGGCGGCGTATCAGATAATGGCCGGTCAGAACGACATCATCGTCGCCGGTGGTACCGAAAGTATGAGCATGGTACCGATGAGCGGTAACAAGTTCTCTCCCAATCCCTACCTTGCCCAACACGATCCGGCAGTCTATTTGAGTATGGGGTTGACGGCCGAACGTGTGGCTCGTCGGTTTGAGATCAGCCGCGCCGATCAAGATGCGTTTGCCTTGCGCTCGCACCGGCGCGCATTAGCGGCCCAAGCAGCCGGTCTGTTCGATAGCAGCATCGTGCCGGTTGAGGTTGAAATGGTCGAACCGGGGCCAGACGGACAACCGCAACGTCACGTTCAGATCTTTACCCGTGATGAGGGGCCACGCGCCGACACCTCGGCAGAGGTGTTGGCAAAACTCAAGCCGGTCTTTGCCGCCGATGGGACGGTTACGGCCGGTAATTCGTCACAAACCAGCGACGGTGCGGCAGCAGTGGTTGTGATGAGTGCCGAACGCGCCGCCGAACTTGGGATCAAACCGCGCGCCCGCTTCGTGAGTTTTGCGGTGAGCGGGGTCGAACCAGAGGTGATGGGGATCGGGCCGGTTGTGGCGATTCCGAAAGCCTTGAAGCTGGCCGGTCTCACGCTGGCCGATATTGACCTGATCGAGCTAAACGAAGCTTTTGCGGCACAGGCGCTCGCCGTCATTCGCCAGCTCGACCTCGACGAAGAACGGGTTAATGTCAACGGTGGCGCAATCGCCCTTGGTCACCCGCTCGGCTGCACCGGCGCCAAACTGACCGTCCAGATCCTCGATGAGCTTGAGCGGCGTGGTGGGCGGTACGGAATGGTGACAATGTGCATCGGAGGCGGGATGGGAGCCGCCGGGATTTTTGAGCGGCTGGCATAACCTTACCGATAAGCGAGAGCGGGACACAGCATTGCCGTGTCCCGCCTCCCGATGAGGTAGATGAAACCGTTTTGGTTACGACGCTAGCCGCCGGAGCCGATCGGGATCGACCAAAACAATTGCCTCATCGTCAATGCGGATCAGATTTGCCTCACGCATATCGCCGAGCGCCTTCGTCACCGTCTCGCGGTAGGTACCGATCATCTCGGCCAACTGCTGATGTGTGTAACGCACCAACCTCGCCGGCGCCGCCTCCTCAACCGAATCACCGGCCAGATCGAGCAACAGTGCTGCCAAACGCTGCGGCACACTCTTGAACGCAATATCGGCGAGGCGTTGCTCCATTGTGCGCAGCCTTGATCCCATCAGCTCCATCACATCAAGCGCTGCTCCCGGATACCGATTCAAAAAGTCGCGAAACGTCTCACGGTCAATCTGCGCCACTACACAATTGGTCATTGCTTCAGCGCACGTGTCGTGTGTGCCGGAACCGACCAAGGTCATCTCACCAAAGAGACTCGGCGGATTGAGGACGAGGAGGGTCAACGCACGCCCTTCCGCCGACAATTTATAGATTCGTACCCGCCCCTGCTGCAACAGAAAGACATACTGCCCAACCTCATTGGGCAGGTGAAAAATGTGACCGGCCGGATAGGTAGCCACCTGCCACAAGGCGGACAGATCGGCCTGGGCCGCCGGATCGAGATCGGGAAACAACCGCAAAAGATGTTGCCGGTCGGTCATGATCCTGCTTCCTCGGCGACGAAACGGGTACCACCATCACGTAGCCCGGCCAGATTGACAATCCGAACACCGGTTACCCCACGACGCAAGGCTGCTAAGGCCGAACGCACTTTAGGGATCATCCCCCCGCTGATCACGCCCGAAGCAATGTAATCCTCAACGGCGGCAGGCGTCAAGCGCGGCACAACTTGACCATCAACTAACACCCCCGGCACGTTACTGACAAAGATCAACTCGGTATTACCGAGGGTGCCGGCAATGGATTCAGCAACCATATCGGCATTGACGTTGTAGCTAAGACCATCAGCACTACCCAACGCAACCGGCGCGATCACCGGCAACCAGCCCAACGCCAGGATATGGCGCAGCGCCGCACCGTCAACTTCAGTTACAACCCCGACCCGGCCCAAATCACGCCCATTTGGCCGGTACGGATCACAACGTAACAAGCCGATATCAAGCCCACTGAGACCTAACGCCCGTACTCCGGCATTAACCAGCGCCGTAACGATCCGTTTATTGATCGAACCGCAGACAACCATCTGCATAATCGCCATAATTTCCGGCGTCGTCACCCGCAAGCCATCGACAAACTCAACCGGCAATCCGGCTTGTTCAACAGCAACGCTGATCTCTTTCCCACCACCATGCACCAGTACCAGCGGTTGGGTCATGGTACGGATGACGCCGGTTAGACCGGCCAAAAAGTGTGGATCGTCGAGTTCGTGACCACTAACTTTGAGCACGCCAATTGTGTTCATAGAGATTATCTCACAAGCAAAATTATGTCAACTTGACGAGGTAACCGCCTGCCGTAACTGCTGAAGACGCACCGCAAACCGGACACCGGTACGTTCGGCCAGCATCTGCCGGTAGTGCAGTGTGCTCCATATCGGCAAGAGTGGCAATGCGGTATTCAGCCCGATCACCCACGCAACTGCGCTCAGACCACGGAAGAGCGGATGTTCAACCCCAAGCTGAATCCCAAACGGCGCCGGTAGCAGCAAACCGATGGTTAAGGTAACAATCATCGCTACCATCCCGAAGACTGCGGCAGCACAACAAAACACGAGTGTATTATAAGAGAAACGGTGAAACAGCAGACTCCACGACAATTGGAGCGCTTTGCGCAACGGGATGGTGTCGTCGAGAAGCGGTTGCACACCGTACAGCGCAGCCACGATCGCCGTACTGTTGAACATGAGATACCCACCGTAGGCGACTAACAGGAGAACAATGACGATTGGAAAAAAGATCAAGAATGCCTCTGTTACGGCCGATGACAGCAAAAATCCTACAATGAAGAATACTCCGACACAACTGAATAAGATACTACTAATGAATGATATAACTATTCCCCAAAAGATAGCCAGCACACCGCCGTAGACCAGTGCGATCAGCGACCGCCCGATCTTTGGCCACCGCCACACGACGCGACCTACCGTAAACGTCTCACCGTCGATCTCCAAGCGGGTAGCTCGCGTGAGCGGTGGGATGATGAAGTGTGAGGAAAGGAACAGACCGAATACAATGAGAACCAGATCGGTGAACGAGGCATCTTCAAAACGTTCGATGCGAAAAATAGCGTTGAACGTCACCAACAATGCCGGCAGACTAAACATACCGGCAAGCACAGCAAAGCCACCCACGTAACGGCGATACAACGACACTCCGTCATCGAGTAATGCACTTACCTGCTGCCAACTACTACGAAAACTTCCCACGTACCCTCCTCATCCCAACCGATCGGCCTCTGCGACCAACGCAAGCAAACCGGTTTCGTTCAAATCGGCACGGCGCAATGCCGCTAAGATTCGCCGCAGGCCCTCACGATCGATGGGACGCACAGCAGCCAATAGTGTGCGCAAATTGGTAGCCGGACCGAATCCATGGTGAAACTCATCGAACACAATGCGCTCACCGGACGGCAACCAGCTAACGATATTGAGGAGAAGCGCTGCCGCTGCCGGATCACGCAAACCGACGTTGGTAAACGGATAGAGACTCGACAGCGCGATCACATATCCCTGACCATAACGCAACCCGGTCACCACCGGTTTTCCGGCAGCAACTGCCAATGGCGCGAACGTTGGTGGTTGGTTCGTCGCAGTTACGGCAACTTGGGTTTGGATCGGCAGTTCAGCTACCGGCACGATCCCCAGGGCAGGATGGACAACCTCGGCACTACGCACCACTTGCCCAATTCGCTCCAACCGTAACCCAAACGCCTCCAGCAACGGACTCACCTGACTGCGCGGACTCGGCACATCGTCGGCCACAACCACTACACCACCGGCTTCGACCCATGCCACTACATCGGCAACTTCTGCCGGCTTGTAGCGCTCACCTGGTCCCAATACCAGCAGCAGACCATCGGTTGGCGCCAAACCAAACGGACGGTAGGCCAGTCGGTCGACGCTCCCATAGGTCTGTTCGAGCCAGCGATAGAGGGCCAGGGCACCTTCATCGCTGCTACTAAACGATGTTATCCGTGCCCCCAACGAACTCTGTCCGCTCTGTTCGGCACTGTAGGCGGCAAACCCACCCAATCCGACAAAGATCGCGATCAGGAGGACAAATTCAAGCCGTAGCTTCATAGGCTCTGCCTATCTGAGTTGTGATGGCCTTGATCGCAGCAACCTGCTGTTCGTAGCGGGCAAATGCCTGCTCGTCAATCACCTGCTGCCCATACCACACCGCGTCGAAGGTGTTGACCACAGGAGCAAGACGGTCACGCAATGATGGTCGGTCGTGCAGTTGTTGTAAATACTCACAATCAGTCAGCGAACGGTCGTAGTGCAGTAGACCTTGTTCATCGAACCAAAGCAGCGCAGCGAGATAGAGATAACGCACTGCACTACGCCGATCACCGGCTTGCCGGGCTGCTGCTGCCAACCGTTGCGCCTCACTCCAGGTAATCGGGTCGGCTTCAGCGGGAGGATCCTGCTGCTTCGGCGCTTGGATGGTCAAGCGCACCTCATGTATCCAAAAAAAGAGCACACCACCGAAGATCAGCATCGCCAATCCGATCCCTATCCAGACAAACGGTCGCAGATTGAACGAGGCATCGGATTGTGGTCCATCAATTGACACCTCCAGCAATGGTGGATTGAGTCGTTCGAGCAGACCGAACAACCACTCGAAGAATTGTTCTAGCCAGCCTGGTTCATTGCGATCAAACGGTGATTCGTTAACAACCTCTTCCCACCGCTGAAGTGCTTGCGCAGGCGGCGTAGTGGAAGGAGGGAGCGCGTCAATTAGCGCACCGAGGCGAGCTGTCACCGCAAGCAAATCGGGTTCCGACTCCAGCAATACCTCGGTCAACCAACGCTGATCGACCGAAGCGAGCTGCCCGTCGGGCATGCGCATGTGGCTGACGATCGTTAACTCATCGGCCAACACCTGTAATTCGAGTCGGTCACCACGCTGGGCTGCCGCATACGCCGCCCGTAAAAGACGCTCGTACTCAATCAATGACACTTCAGTTGGCTGAGCCATCGCGAGAGCCGGTCAAGCCCACCAGAGTACGAACAGCACGCTCAGCACTCGATGAACCTTCATTATTTTCATCCTTGATCGTCAAAAAATTTTACGGTATAGTAAAAACAAGTTGTTGACAAAAGCTTTGCAATCGCATCTTGTGGGAGGATCACCCATGGGCCCGCAACGTCGGGAAAAACTCAACGGCATCTGGATCGCTGATGTCTCGATTCGGCAGCCAGTCTTCATCACTATGGTGATGCTGGCGTTCATCACCTTCGGTATTCTCTCATTCCGCTCAACCCCCGTCAACCTACTACCGGAAATTGATGTCCCGATCGTCGCCGTCACCATCACCTACCCCGGCGCCGGCCCGGAAAGTGTCGTCGATCAGGTCGTGCGCCCGGTGGAGAATGCGGTCAATACGCTAGCCGGTCTCAAGCATATCACATCACAGGCGAGCGAAGGTATCGCGACCATTCTCCTCGAATTTGAAGCCGGCAACTCGGCAAAGCAAGTCGAAGAGGATGTCCGCCAGCGCGTAAACAGCATTCTCCCCCAGTTACCGCGCGATGTTCGGCAACCAATCTTCCAGCGGTTTGATCCGAACCAGGCACCGATTATGCAAATCGCCATTGCCGACACGAGTGGGCGTTCACCGCTTGAGTTGCGTACATTGGTCGAAGAGCAATTGGTACCGCTGATCCAGCGTGCTCCCGGTGTTGGTTCGGTGACGGTGAACGGCGGACAAGAGCGCCAGATTAACGTCTGGCTCGATCTGGCGAAGTTGCAAGCATACGGCATATTGCCAGCCCAGATCAGCCGTTCGTTGCAGCAAGCAAACGCCGATCTTGGTCTTGGTTCGCTGATCGAGAATAACACCGAGATCAGTTTGCGGGTACCCTCATTACTGCGCAGTGCAGCCGATATTGCCAATGTGCAAATTTCAGGAACACCGTATCGCGTGAGCGATGTTGCCGTCGTGAGCGAGGGGGTAGCCGAGGTAACCACTATCTCACGGCTCAACGGCAGCGAGGCGATTCTGCTCAGTGTGCTCAAGCAGTCGGGCGCCAATACGGTAACGGTGGCCGACAACGTTTACAAGGCGCTTGAGCAAGCTTTTGCGCCGTTCCCCGAATTGACCTACACCATTCCGGTTGACAGTTCGGAAGCGGTGCGTTCATCGGTTGCCTCTTCGCTCGAAGAGCTGATCTTTGCTTCCATCGCCGCATTCCTGGTGGTCTGGTTCTTCTTCGGTAATCTGCGCAGTACCATCATTACGATGTCGGGGTTGCCGGTGATCTTGATCGGCACCTTCATCTTTATGCCGATTTTTGGCCTAACGATCAACCTTGTCACACTGCTTGCCCTCTCGCTCTGCGTCGGTCTCGTCATTGACGATGCGATTGTGGTGCGCGAAAATATCTTCCGTCACCTCGAACGTGGAGAAAGTGCGCGGGTTGCGTCGTCGCGGGGAACGTGGGAAGTCGGCTTGTCGGTCGTTGCGATGACACTGACGATTGTAGCCGTCTTTGTACCGGTGACGTTCGCCGAAGGGGTCGCCGGGATCGTGTTCAAATCGTTTGGGTTAGTCGTCTCAATCGCGATCTTGCTGTCGTTGGCCGAAGCATTTACCTTTGCACCGATGTTATCGGCCAATCTCTTCCCCAATATCAAAATCAAACCGAAGCCGCACCGCAACGATCATCAGCCGATTGTTGAGGTACCGATCTCGGATGAGGTGAGTGAGCGCGATATTGGGCTATTGCAAGAAGCCAATGAAGACCCCGGTCGGATGGGGCGATGGTACGGAAAGCTGCTCGGATGGACGTTGGCGAGCCTCCGCAATCGGTTAATCGTGGTCGGCATTGCGCTAGCCGTCCTTGTGTTGAGCGTGTGGGTGGCGAGTGGGTTGAAGTTAACCTTCTTCCCTGAGCAGGATCCACACGAGTTTATTATGCGCTTCGAGGCAACCCCGGGAACGCCTTTGGCCGAAACCGACCGGCTGGCCCGCCAGGCTGAGCAAATCTTGTTGAACGATCCTGCGGTTGAGAATGTGATTACGCGGGTCGGCTTCCCCGGCTTCCCAGAGCGGGCCGAGTTCTCGGTGACGCTGGTCGGGCGTACCCCAACGTTACCCACCCAAGAGCGCCTGCGTGATCAGTTGAGCTTCTTGCCACGCCTAAGCTTCTCGGTACCGAGCTTCCAGCCCTCGGGCGCCGGTGTGGAAGGACGTGAATTGCAAGTCAGTTTGCAAACGACTCGTCCCGCTACCGAACTCGCCCCGCTGGTCGAAGCGATCAAGCGTGAGATGGCGGCAGTGCCGGGATTGGTCGATATCGATAGCAATCTCCAACTGGGTAAACCGGAATTACGCCTCCGCGCCGATCCGGCTCGTATCGGTGAACTAGGCATTACCAACGAGGACATTGCCGCTTCGGTGCGTGCATTGATCAACGGCGAGCGGGCGACAGTGCTCCGCACCGGTAATACCGATCTCGACGTGGTGGTGCGACTAGCGCCACAAGATCGAGCCGGCATCGAAACGCTTAGTGCGATCAGTATCCCTACCCGGAGTGGTGTGGTTCCGCTGAGCGCGTTGGGCACGGTGGAACTGACGTCTAGTCAGGTCTTGATCCGCCGCTACGACCGACTTAATCAGGTGCTTGTCGGCGCCAACCTTGAGGGTGTCAATCTGTCGGACGCACAGGCAGCCGTACAAGCGCGGCTGGAGAAGCTGGACATTCCGGCCGACGTGGTTGTTAGCTACGTCGGTACTATTGCCCAGACCAATGAAGGCTTCTCGTCGCTCTTCCTCGCCATGGGCTTATCGGTGCTCTTCGTCTATATGGTGCTGGCCTCGCAATTCGGCAGCTTCACTCAGCCCCTGGTGATCATGATGGCAATGCCGTTCAGTTTCATCGGTGCATTCCTTGCGCTGCGCTTGGTAGGCATTGACCTCGACATCACCGGTATGATCGGTCTGATTATGCTCCTCGGTTTGGTGGTGAAGAACTCGATCTTGTTAGTCGATTTCACCAACCGACTGCGTGACCTGGGCCTTGACAAGCACTCGGCGCTCAAACTGGCCGGCGCGATCCGGTTGCGTCCGATCTTGATGACGGCGCTCTCACTGGTGGCGGGGGCCATGCCGACAGCGCTCGGCCTCCACGTCTTGGCAACCGGTGAGGGGAACGAATTCCGCAAAGGGCTTGCATGGGTACTGATCGGTGGTATGCTTACGTCAACCTTACTCACGTTACTGGTCGTGCCAACAGTGTATAGCCTGATGGACGCGGCGGTTACGTGGCTGAAGCAGCGGTTTAGCGGTGTGCAACCGCACGAGGGCTTTGAACTGCCCGCTCCTGGTCCCGGAGCACACGTCGCAACGACATCAGGACCGGCCACCTCACCCGTCACCCGACCGGCAGTACCACCGACCACACCGGCTACACCGGCCGGCGAACCTTCGGCAGATTAGCGCTGGCTTGTCCCTTGCATCGAGACTGATGCAAGGGAAAAAGCACAAAACCGACCTGGAAACACGTACCGATTCGGAGATGAACACGACACGAAACACCATGTTACAGGAGCCAACGGACTATGCGACGAGTGATTGGTACTAGTTTGATCGGCGGGACGCTAGCGGTCGTATTGGCGGCCTGTACAGCCCCTGCCCCTGCCCCGACTGCCGTACCTACAACGGCGGTAGTCGAGGTACAGCCAACGGTTGTTAGCCAACCGACGACGGCCCCGATAACGAACATTGATCTCGGTAGCTCGCCAACGATCAGCCTGGGCGTGACTGCCAGTGGTGAAGTGGTAGCCCGTAGCAGTGCTGATCTCAGCTTCCGCGTCCCCGGTGTGGTCGCCGAGGTCTTTGTGGAGGCAGGGGACCGAGTAAAAGCCGGCGATCCGCTGGTGGCGCTCGATGCGCGTGAGCTGGAGTTGCAGGTTACACAGGCTGAAGCAAATTTGGCTCAAGCGCGGGCCAATTATGAGCGCCTGATCGAGGGCGCCACTCCAGAAGAGATTGCTGCGGTGCGAGCGCAGGTGGCACAGGCCGAAGCTGCTCTGCGTCAAGCGCGTGGGAGCGTTACCGATGCTGACATCGCCGCCGCCGAGGCCGCTCTACAACAGGCCATTGCCCGACGCAACGATCTCCTCGACGGACCAAGTGAGGCAGAATTGACCGCTGCCCGATCCGCAGTCGAGCAGGCTGAAGCCAATTTGAACATTCAGCGCACCAACCTCTCGGCGGCGAAGACCAACGCCGAGTTACAACTAACCTTAGCCGCCAACGCATTACGTGACGCGCAGCAAGCCTATTCCGATCTCTACTGGAAGAACCGCGAACGTGAGCAGCAATTGGCGAAGTTCGGGTTAGAACTGCCGAAAGAGGCGAAGGACGCCGAAGAGCAACTACTGCGCGCCGTCGAGTCGGCGGAAGCGCGTTACAAGCAGGCCCAATTGGCGTATGAACAAGCGCGCCAGAACGAAATTGACGGTATTGCCGCCGCTGAAGCGCAAGTACGCACGGCGCGAAGCAATTTGCAACGATTGCTCGATGGTCCCACTGCCGATCTGATCGCGGCTGCCGACGCTGCGGTTGCGCAAGCTCAAGCCACACTCGACCGTCTGCGCGGTGATCAGCGGGCCGGAGCATTGGCCGCTGCCCAAGCCGGAGTAGCAGCAGCCCGGGCCAATTTGGAACGGATCACTGCCCCGCCTACCCGTCAAAATCTGGCTACCGTCGAGGCAGCCCTGAAAGCCGCCGAAGCGGCGTTGGCTGCCGCTAAACTCAACCTCGAAAAATCTGTATTACGTGCACCCTTTGATGGGATCGTCGCGCGAGTAAACGTCGATCCGGGCGATTTAGCCGGGACAGGGGCTTTACCGGCGGTACAGATCGTTGATGATAGCGAATTGCACGTCGAGGCAGCGATCAGCGACACCGACGTTGCCCGTGTACGCGAAGGGCAGTCGGTCGAAGTGCGGGTTGATGCACTCCCCGGTACCGTCTTTACCGGTACGGTTGATTTTGTGGCGCCGGTGGCGAACACCGTCGGGAACGTCCGCACATTTACCGTCCGCGTCAAACTCGACAAGCAAGAGGGATTGCGCGCCGGGATGAGTGTGCGGATTACCATCCTCACCGATAAATGATGCCGCTTTACCTCTACCGCAGCCGTAGTTCGTAGTATCTCGGCTGCGGTATCGTTTTCTCATTTATGGTATAGTACCGGCTAACAACAACGTCGTTGGCCGATTGAGTGTAGACGCTTATGAGCACAACGCTCCGTGAACGCCGTCGCCAACTGTTACGCGACGAGATCCTCGCTGCAACCCAGCAACTCATCGCTGAACGCGGCTTTGCCGCTCTCGCGATGGACGACCTCGCCGCGCGCGTCGGTATTTCAAAACCAACTCTCTATAATCAATTCCCGACCCGTGAAGACCTGCTGGCAGCAATGATCGCCCGTCTTATCCGCGATCTCTTTGCCGCTGCAGCCGTTGGTGAACCGACTGACCGCTCGCCACTTGAACAACTCTGTGATCTATTGCGTGCCAGTATCATCTTCCAGATTCAACATCACGCTGCTGCGTTCCAACTTTGGTTGCCGGAAGTGGCCGAGTTACTAGAGAAGCATCCGAACTCGCGCAATGAACTCTTGCAAGCCCAAGCGCGAGTGTTCCGGCTCGCCGAAGCGGCGATTGCCAACGGCGAAGTGGCTGCTGATTTGCAACCGGTGGATGTAATCCGCACCTTCTCTGCGCTGCTCTGTTTTCCGTTTGTGGGCGGACGGAACCTGCCATTGGCCGCCGATCCGGAAGCCACGGCGGTGCTGGTTGTGCGCATTTTTCGGCAAGGCTTGCAGCCACCGCTCGAACGGTCGAATAGCTAGCTAATCGATGAGACACGATCACCTGCATCCTCAACGCTCAGTTTGGTACGACGAACCGGAACCTGCCTATCCGACCCTAACCGATGCCATAGCCGTTGATGTCTGTGTGATCGGCCTTGGTGGATCGGGGTTGAGTTGTATTCACACCTTACTTGAGCTTGGGATGCGCGTGGCCGGGATCGATGCAACAACGGTTGGTGGTGGGGCTGCCGGCCAAAACGGTGGCTTCCTACTGGCCGGACTTGCCGCGTTCTACCACAATGCCGTCGCTGTGCTTGGTCGTGAGCGCGCGGCAGCGATCTACCGACTCACCATCGCCGAAATCGAACGAATGGCGGTAATGATGCCGAATGCTGTGCGGCAGGTTGGTTCGTTACGCATCGCTGCTTCGGCAGAGGAAATCGTCGATTGCGCTGCACAGTTGCAGGCGATGCGGGCAGATGATCTACCGGTTGAACCGTACCGTGGCTCCGAAGGCGAAGGGCTTTTTCTGCCCACCGATGGTTCGTTTCAACCGCTCAAGCGCTGTCGCTTATTAGCCGAGCAAGCGCGACGTGGTGGCGCACTGCTCTTCACCCACACACCGGCGCTGACGATTGATGACACAGTAGTACGTTGCCCACAAGGTCAGATCCACGCACATCACGTAATCGTGGCCGTCGATGGCGGTCTCGAACAACTACTCCCTGAGCTACGTGGCGTAGTCCGTACCACACGTCTGCAAATGTTGGCAACAGCGCCCGATCCCGAACGATCCATCCCGTGGCCGGTCTATACGCGCTGGGGGTACGATTACTGGCAGCAATTGCCGGATGGACGCATCACGCTCGGTGGCTGTCGTGACCGATTTGCAGCGGATGAATGGGAAGCGCCGGCAGAACCTTCGGCACCGGTACAAGCGGCGCTCGAACAGATATTACGGGAACGGATTGGCAGTCGGGCGCCGATTGAACGGCGTTGGGCGGCCCGGGTCGCATTTCACGTTGGGCGCGTCTTGCCGATAGCCCGTCAGGTGCGCTCGCATGTATGGGCAATCGGCGCCTACAACGGCACCGGTAATGTCATCGGTGCGCTCTGCGGACGAGCAGTAGCATTCGCGGCGGTGCGTGACGATGATCGGTTGCTTAACTTGCTAGCCGGAGAGCGGGCGTAAATGAGGCGAGCTGTTACCCAATCGCTGCAAACCGCCACTATGAGCTATCACTCGTTGTGTTATCATAGCAGCGAAAAACTCAACGAGAGCCTGCTATGTATGCGATTGAAACGTTTGAACTCACCAAACGCTACGGCAAACGACTCGCTGTCGATCAGCTCAATCTCACCGTGAACAAAGGGGAAGTTTTTGGCTTCCTCGGCCCCAATGGCGCCGGCAAAACCACCACGATTGCGATGCTGTTGGGGTTGGTCAAGCCGACGCACGGTCGCGCAATGGTGCTCGGCTACGATGTGCAACGCGAACCGATGCTGGCACTGCGGCGAGTAGGTGCGATGATCGAAGCACCGGCGTTCTACCCCTACCTGAGCGGCACCGATAACCTGCGGGTATTGGCGCGCGCCGGTGGGATTGCGCTCGAACGTGTCCCGCAGGTGCTGAAGATGGTTGAGTTGAGTGATCGAGCGCGTGATAAGGTAGCGACCTACTCACAAGGTATGAAACAGCGACTGGCCATTGCCGCGGCCTTGCTCCCCGATCCCGAGTTGATCATGCTCGACGAACCAACCAACGGCCTCGATCCGGCGGGAACGGTTGAGATTCGTAACCTTATCCGCGAACTCGCCGCCGGTGGCCGCACGATCTTGCTGTGCAGCCACTTGTTGCACGAGGTCGAGCAACTGTGTCAGCGCGTAGCGATTATGAAAGAGGGAAAGCTGATCGCTATCGGTGAAGTCGCTACACTGTTACGACGTGGTCAGAGTGTGCGGGTACGAGTAGCAGGTGATCCGGGGCCGGCAGTGAGTATCTTAACCACGTTACCTTGGGTTGGTAGCGTTACCGTCCAAGGGGATGCCATTTTGATCGATACCGCCACCGAACGGACTGCTGAGATTAATACCTTGCTGATTAAAGCCGGCATTGTGGTAGCCGAGATTGGCGCCGGTACGAATTCGCTGGAAGAGTTTTTCTTGACGGTAACCAAAGCCGAGCCATAGAGAGAAAGTCGTTCAGGTATGAACACGGAAATCTCTCCTTTGAGAATATTTGGTCAGATGCTGGCCGCCGAATGGGTGAAGATTGTCCGGCGGCCGATGGCGCATCTCCTGCTTGGCATCTTTTTGTTCCTTGCCACCTTACGGGAGACCCTATGGTTTTTGGTAGTTGCCTTGCAAGAAGGGTTATTTAGTGGTGGTGAAATCACCTTTGGTCTGCTTAGTCCGGCGGCTATCGATCAGATAAAACTCCAATTGAGCTTACCCGGCGTGTTTGGGGCGATGTTCGGTGAAATCAACGGCACCGGCGGGATACTTGCTGTCATTTTAGCGGCCGGTCTCTTTGGTAGTGATTTCAATTGGGGTACCCTGCGCGTTTTGCTTACCCGTATGCCCAATCGAACGATCTATCTGTTGGCAAAAGTGACGGCCCTACAACTGGCCTTACTTGCCGCCATGGCGATAACACTATTCCTCGGTACGGGATTGGCGTTGATTTTCGGTGGGCTGCTCGGTTTGCCACAGCGCCTTAGCGTAATCGATCTGCTGTTGGTGCCGGTCGGGATGCTACGCGCGCTCCTCGTCCTCTTACCCTACACGTTGATCGCGTGCGTCGGCGCCATCGTGGGCCGTTCGGTCATCGCCGGCGTCAGTACCGGCTTGATTTTTCTCGTGTTCGATGTGAGCGCCGGCTCGCTTAACACGATTGGCGCCATCGATCCGTTTATCCGCTCGTTGGTCAATCTGCTTTTGCAGCCAAACATTAATCGCCTCATTATCGAGAACAGTCGTATGTTCGGTCTCGACCAGAGTGTGTTGACTTCAGCTCTCGACACTGCTCTGCTTCCACCGCAGTGGCAAGCGCTGATCGTGATCCTCGTCTACAGCTTGATCTTCGGCTACAGCGCCTATCGCACACTGAACCGCCAAGACATCGGCGGGGCAAGCTGATCACCCAATCCGCAAACTCACCTCCCGCAAGCTCTCGGGTTTACCGACGACGGTAATCTCGTCGCCGCAGCGCAAGCGCGTATAGCCGTGCGGGACAATCGCCTGACCATCCCGACTAATCTCGAGCAAGAGGACGTCGGCGGGTAAGCGTAAATCGCGTACCAGTCGCCCGTCGACATCACGATTGGTGACGGTCATCTGCACCACATCATAAACCGGGTCGGTATGCAACAACAGCGACAGTGATTGCGGTGCGCGCACGGCTTGCTCGAGCAGATTCACCATCGCAGTGGCCTGATCGACGATGATCGCACCTAACTCATGAAACTCTTCACGCAGGTCTTGCCGGTTCAACCGCACAATCAGTCGCGGCACTCCAAATTTCTCGAGTGCAATTTGGCAGGCACGCAGATTGTCTTCATCATTTGACAACAATGCCACTACAGCATCGGTCGAGTGGTCAATCAGGCCACGCAACGTTTCCAGACTGACTTCCGGGATATGACGCTCATCAACATCTTCGGCAGCCAACCGGCGCACGTGATCGAGGTCGGTATCGGCGACACGCACGCGCCAACCGCGCGAACTCAGTTGGCGGGCCAGCGCAATCGATTGCTGTTCAATCCCAAGGATCAGCACATCACGCACATCTTCACGAATACCCGGTTCGGGCAAGTTTGCCTCGCCTAGCCGCTGCAAAGCAAACCGTAACGTCAACGGACCGGCAATCTCGTTGAGCACAATCACCGCAATAATCAACGTGGCGAAGGCTTCACCTAATCCCGGCAATAGGAGCGACGACTCGCGGGCCAGACCAAGCGCGATCCCGGCTTGGGTGATGAGGCCCAGCCAGAGCAAGCGACGAAAACGAATCGGTTCACCGGCAAGCCACAAACCGAGATTACTCCCCAGCCAAAGGGCCAGTGCCCGCACCACAAACAACACAGCCGCGAAGATCGGCGCAGTCAGCAAAATATCGAGCTTTAGACCAAGACCGGTAATGGTGAAAAACGCCACATAGACGACCGGGCCAATGTCGTGCAACAATTCAGCAAACTCATCACGGTAAGGCGAGAAATTGGTGATCAGAAAACCACCGATTAACGCAACCAGTAACGGTTCGATCACCAGCTTGATCGGCCAGTTTGCTGCGGAAAAGGCTTTCAACCACGCTGCACCGGCAAAGATGGCATAACCAAGGGCGACGATCAGCGCCAGTTTCAGCCAGCGCGACCAACCTTGACCTAACACCTGTTGTAATAACCAACTGGTACCAGCCCCCAGCACCCCTGACAGCACCAAATCGAGGAGCAAGAGAGCCAGAAACACCAAATTCACGCCACGCTGCTCAACCAACGCTACCGCAAACGACGAACTAATGGCAAAGATGACGATAATCGCAACATCCATCGCAATCGTTATTCCCAAGATCAAGCGCGTTGCCGGACCGCGGGCACGTAGCTCTCTAATCACGGCGATGGTCGAGGGTGGCGACAGGGCTAGTAGGATCGTCCCACCTAACAGTGCAACGGCAATTTTGTCACCGATAGCCAAACCCTGGGTAAACGGAATCAGATCAAGCAGCCAAAAGAGCGACCCTCCGATCAAGCTCAGAGCAACCACGATGATCAACCCAAGCGACCACAAGATCGACCGCAAGCGATTGACCAAATCCTTGTAAAACAACTCGCTACCGGCCACAAACGCGATCACCGCTAATGCGATTTGGTCGATAAACCGTAGCGAATCGCCGATATTCGAGGGTAACAGTTGCAAACCGAATGAACCGACCAACACACCGGTAAAGAGATAACCGGCGATATAAGGTAAGCGAAGACGGGAAAACCATTCACCGATCTGGTGCGAAGCCAAACAGATAACGGCAAAACCGGCGAGATAGATTAACGCTTGCAATAACTTCTCCTCCTGAAAGCGACGAAAGTCAACGAGGCCATTAACCTCCTTCACCTACTGCCACTGTACGATCAACTCGGCAAGACTACGACGCGGTCGCCGCTTCGGTTCTTGGGCCAGATACCCAATCGGGATCAAGGCTTGTGGATGCAAGTCGTCAGTTAGGTGCAGTGCGGTACGAACGGCATCGGGAGCAAACAACGGCGCGCACATCCAACCGGCGGCTAAACCAAGGGCAAAAGCTGCCAAGAGCATATTCTGCACGGCACAACCCAGACTCTGGATTGCCATCGTCGTTTCGGCAGCTTGCCGTTCGGGATCGGGATAGGTATCGAGATCGTTCAGATACAGGCAGGGAATGATAATGACCGGTGCATTCAGTACTCGTTCCCGTGAGCGTCGCAGACGTGCTTCGACGGTAGCCGGATCGTGACCATCGAGGGTCAGATGGTACCGCCATGCAGCACCCATTGCATCGACCAATACCCGCTTACGCTCAGCAGTCTCAACCACGACAAATCGCCACGGCTGACGACCGTGCGGCGACGGCGCCCAGCTCGCCGCGGTCAAAATCTGTTCAATCGCCGCTCGGGACGGCGGATCGGGTCGGAATACGCGCACCGTGCGCCGGGTCTGAACAAGCGTGAAGAAATCCATAGATGTACCGTGTGGATACAAATAAGCGAGGGTTGACAACAGCGGGAAGGGTCTGACAAGCTGTTGGCGAGACTCCTTCCCGACTTACTATCACTCAAGACGTACTAACGGAACAGATCGAAGCGTGGATCACGGATCAAGCGTCGAGCAGTAGCCGTCTCGCTGGGACGATAGGCAAAACCGCGAACCAGCGCTGCCGGCACCCGATCAATCTTCCCCATCACCAATTCAGCGGCAGCGGCCAACTCATCGGCAACGGCGATCAGGGTGGCCTGCATCGTATAGCCGTAGGGATCGGCAATACCGGCAAAATCGTGTAATGGCTCCATACCGGCCACACCAATCGCTACATTGACCTGTCCCTCGCGCCATGGCCGACCAAAGGTGTCGGTGATAATCACCGCCGGCGCATGATCGTAGCGGGCTGCCAAGGCGGTACGTAGCGAGGCAGCACTTGCATCGGGATCAAGCGGCAACAATGCCAACCGTCGTCCGCCATCAATGTTCGACTCATCAACGCCGCTGTTGGCGCATACAAAGCCGTGGTGGGTTTCGGTAATGAGGACGCCGTTCGCCATCTTAACGATCCGCTTACTCTCACGCAAGACCACCTCTTGATAGTGAGCATCTTTCTTGGCAGATCGGGCAATCTGCTGTGCAAACGGTGATGGCTCAATCGTTGCCGGATCGACCAAACGACCTTCGGCCTTTGAGACGATCTTTTGGGTGACAACCACAATGTCGCCCGATTCCAGACCGCCAACGGCATCGATAGCGGCGGCGAGAATAGCCGCCAGATCATCACCCGGCCGCACCTCGCCGATTCCACGAAGGGGTAGAATCCGGACTTCACCCTGCATAATGCCTCACGACCAATAGCGGCCGGCAATCGGCGCTAACCGTTCTTTGATGGCGGGCGGAATGTAATCGGGATGGGTGACGATAGCATGACGCAACGCATCGTGGGCCGGACTGGTAAAGGTTTCATCGATCTGGGCCACGGCCAACCGCACGATCTGCTGAGAAAGGGCTACATTCGCACTCAGCACCTTGATCACCTGATCGGCGGTAACTGCATCGTGTTCCGGGTGCCAGACATCGTAATCGGTGACCATCGCCAAGGTCGCATAGGCAATCTCGGCCTCGCGCGCCAACTTCGCTTCGGGCAGCGCCGTCATACCGATCAGGCTGTGGCCGCGCCGCCGATTCTCTTCACTCTCGGCCTTGGTCGAAAACTGAGGCCCCTCCATCACCACCAACGTCCCGCCTTGATGCACCACCGCGCCGGCGGTTTGCGCCGCGTGCAAGAGAATATTGCTCAGATTGGGGCAGAAGGGACGGTCAAACGCTACATGGGCTACGACCCCACCTTCAAAGAAGGTGGCGGGACGGATGCCTTTAGTCCGATCGAAAATCTGGTCGGGAATAACGGCGTGACCGGGAGCGTAGTCCTCGCGCAGCGAACCGACAGCGCTCACCGAGATCAAAGCGCGCACTCCCAACAGCTTGAAGGCATAGATATTGGCCCGCGCCGGCACTTCGCTCGGATTGAGGCGATGACCACGACCATGACGAGGCAGGAACGCTACCCGGCGACCTTCCAACTCACCAATGACAAACGCATCACTCGGATCGCCGAATGGCGTCGTGAGGCGCACTTCTTCGGGATTCTTGAGATCAGGCATCGCGTACAGTCCACTGCCACCGATCACACCGATCATTGCGCTACTCATAGCCTGTGCTCCTTTGTTCAGAAGACTACGCCGCTATGAAGTATACCGTAGGTGGCGGAGAATAGGCAAAGGGGGTCAGGGATGCACACCAAGCAGGTGGGAATAGCCACAAAGATATGCAAAAGGCACAAAAATCGTCTGTTTTTGTATCGTTTCTACCGCTCGCAATGACAATAGAAGCGGCGGCGCTTCCCCCAAAATCTTTGCGCCCTTTGCGCCTTCGCTCCTTTGCGTGAAAAATCTCTGCGCCCTCTGCGGGGTCGGACAGCCGTCCGGCTCTACGGCGCCTTTGCGCCCTTTGCGCCTTCGCTCCCCTTTGCGCTGCTGGTATAATACTCGGTACCATCAGTGGCCATGTATCATCATACCGCTATGGCGGGTGAGGAGACAGTGTTGTTGCAGGCTAAAGTCACGCCACCGCGACCACACCGCTACCGACTGGTCCGTCCGGCGGTGACGGCGCGACTCCGCGAGGCGTTTGATTACCGGGTAACCCTGGTACAGGCCGGGGCCGGCTATGGCAAAACGACAGCACTGGCCGAGTTAGCGACGAGCATGGCGCCGGTGTGTTGGTATACCATCGGCGAAGATGATCGTGATCCGGTCACATTTCTTACCTACTTGACGGCAGCATGTGCGCCGGTGCTGCCGCAAGGTGTTCCCGACGTACTGGCGATGCTACAGGCCCGGCCCGCCGACCGCACGGTATGGACGCGCATGCTCGACGAGTTGCTGAATGCGCTGGCAGGTGTTACACCCAAACCCACCCTTCTTATTCTCGATGACTACCATTTTGTCACTGTTTCGGCGGAGATTCGAGCCTTAACCGAACGGTTAATTACCTACGCACCGCCGTGGTTCAGTTTGTTGATCGCCACCCGCTACCCGATTGTCAGTGGCGAATTGGTACGCTGGCGTGCGCGCGGTGAGGTGCTCGAATTACACCGCGAAGCTTTGTCCTTTACCCGCGACGAAATAGCTGCGCTCTTCACCGAGGTTTTTGGCATCGTGCTGAGCGACACCGACATCGATCTACTCAGTCACCAGACCGAAGGATGGCCCATCGCACTGCAACTGGTCTGGCAGGGACTACGTAGTAGGCAGGTGCGGAGCGTGGCCGAGGTATTAGCAGACAGCCCAACGTCTTTGGCGGCACTGTTTGACTTTTTAGCGTCGGACGTACTGGCTCGACAGCCACCAGAGATTGCGGCCTTCTTACGGGACACAGCCCCGTTGCGGGTCTTAACAGCGGCAGCGTGTGACGCAGTACGACAGGCCCATGATAGTGCCGAGCTACTCGCCCAGGTGCGTGATCGCGATCTCTTTATCGTCGAGCTAGGCGACGAACACTACCGCTATCATCACCTCTTCCACGACTTTTTGCGTCAGCAGATTCGGCATGACCCCGATATCGCAGAGCGACACCGCCGAGCAGCGCGACATTATACCGCCATCGGTGCTGCCGAAGAAGCGATCCATCATTGGTTTGCCGCCGGTGAAGGCAGCATCGCTGCCGATGCAATTGAAAGCGCCGGCGAAGAGGTGTTGCGCAATGGTCGGCTCGACACGTTAGCCGATTGGATTGACACCCTCCCGGCCGAGATCATCGCCGCGCGGCCACGGTTGCAATGCTACCTCGGTGATCTGTATCGGTTACGTGCTCGCTTTGATGAAGCACGGCGCTGGTACCTCCAAGCCGAAGCGACGAGTCGGCAGCGCGGTGATCGGGCTGAATTGGCCCGCGCTTTATACGGATTGGCGCAGGTTTATATCGATCAAGTGCAGCCATCCCAAGCCGAGAGTGTGTTGCAAGAGGCGCTACGGGTGAGCGAAGGGCTCGAAGATCATCTGGCCCGCGCCTGCGTACTGGAGTTGCTGGCCGAAAACAAGCTGAATATGGGACAGCCGGCTGAAGCGGAAGCCTTGCAGCAACAGGCTCAACAGTTGCGTGCGGCAAGCCCTGCCGCCGATTTACTGAGCGCACGGGTTAAGCTGCGTACCGGCCAGCTTGCCGCAGCACGTGCCTTACTACAGGCGTGGCGCGATCATGAACGAATTGTGACGGCACGCGGTGTAACTCCAGCCCCACGAGGGCATCGTGAAGCAGTGTTGGTACTAGCATTGATCGCCGCATTTGAGGGCGATCCTGAACAAGCACTGGCTTTTGCTACCGAAGGGGTACAGGTCGGGTTTGAACGTAACTCACGGTTCATCACCTCGGTCGCATATGCGCGAATTGGTCATACGTGGTTGTTAAAGAGTGCAACCGAGGGCAGCGCAGCACGCGCGCGTGCGCTCGATTATTACCGGCAAGCATTAGCCGAAGGTATGGCATTGGGCGTAGAACGCTTACGGGTAGAACCACTCTGGGGGATGACCCGTCTCTACGGCCTGGCCGGTGATCTGGCCGCTGCCGAGAGCGCTGCCGCCGATGGACAAGCCTTTTGTCGCTGGGCCGGCGATCTCTGGTTAGGTGCAATGATCCAGATTCAACGTGGGGTGAGTCATTTGCTGGCCGGTGAGGTGGAGCGGGCGCCGGAGCTGTTGGTAACGGCACGTGCCGATTTACGCGCTTGTAGTGACCGATTTGGTCAGGCAGTAGCAGCGCTCTGGCTGGCGTTAGGGTATCACGAGTTACGACAAGAGGCAGCAGCAATCGCTGCCATCGTCGAGGCTCTAGAGTTAAGTGCAACGCACGGCTACGACTATCTGTTTACACGACCTACGTTTCTTGGCTTGATCGATCCACGCCGGGTATTGCCAATCTTGTTGGCGGCACGTTCGCGTGGTCATCATCGCGAATACATCGACCGGTTATTATCGATCCTTGGCCTGCGCGGCCTCGATGTGCATCCCGGCTATCAGTTACGGGTCCAGACACTCGGTGGCTTTCGCGTGTGGCGTGGCGATCACGAGATCGAGGCTCGCGAATGGCAGCGCGACAAAGCTCGCCAACTCTTTCAGGCACTAATCGTCCATCGCGATCGGTGGCTGCAACGTGAAGAACTCATCGAAATGCTGTGGCCACACCTTGGGCCAGAAGCGGGAATCCGCGATTTTAAAGTGGCGCTCAGCACCCTCTACCGCGTCTTAGAGCCAAGCCGCACCGATGTTCTCTCGGCGTTCATTGTGCGTGATGGCAGGGCGTATCGCCTGCGTCCGAACGCCGACATCTGGCTCGACTGTGCCGAGTTTAGTATCGGTTGCGCGAGAGGTCTCCACCTCTTCGATCACGGGCGGATTACTGAAGGCATCCAACAACTGCAAACCGCTTTACAGCTTTATCAGGGAGATTTCTTACCCGAGGCACTCTACGAAAGTTGGGCCATTGCCGAACGCGAACGATTGCGCAATACCTTCTTGCGTAGCGCAGATCGCCTGGCCCAGTTTCTAGCCGAGCAAGGTCGCGACGACGAGCTGATTGGGCTATCTGAACGTATCCTCGTCTCCGATCCGTGCTGGGAACGGGCCTACCGCTTTCTGATGCTGGCCTACGCCCGGTGCGGGAACCGCGCCACTGCCCTGCGGATGTTTCAACGTTGCAGTGAAACGCTCGCCCGCGAGCTAGACGTCGAACCGGCGCCGGAGACCATTGCCTTTGCCGAGCGACTCCGTCACGGTGATCCCATCTTACCCCCTGTTACCGATTTGTAACTGTACCGCAACCTCTCGTTGCTACCCTAAGCAGCAAATCCCCGGTTGTACGCTGCGCGTGTGCGCATACCGCGGCGGTGACGCCGCACGGAACACATGGATGTGATGAACCTTGGCGATTGGCTTGGTCGGCGCGCACTGTTATCACCGCATACGGTGGCGTTGTTCGATGCCCAACACGACATGCGCCCGATCACCTACGGCGAGTGGAATGCAACGGCGAATCGCACAGCGCACTTGTTACGCACATTAGGCGTCGAACGTGGTGATCGGGTAGCCACACTAGCTCAAAATTGTGTCGATCTCCTCGATCTCTGGTTTGCTTGTGGCAAAATTGGCGCCATCTTGCAACCACTCAATTGGCGATTAACCCCCACCGAGCTGAGCGACTTGATCGCCGACGGCGAGCCGCGTGTCTTAGCCTACGGCCCTGAATACACCGCAGCCACCCTCCTGCTGCGAGAACGGACTACTTCTGTCACCCATTGGCTCGCCATCGACGGTGCTGCACCGGCGCTTCCACACGATCCGGTCATAACCCAGCGTGATACGCTTTCCGCTACCTATACCCCGGTTGAATTAAGCTGGGATGACCCGTGGGTCATTTGCTACACCGGCGGCAGTACCGGCACGCCGAAGGGTGCTATTCTCACCCATCGCAGCATTGCCGCCAACGCCGTCAATACGGTGATGAGTTGGGGGCTGCGACCCGACGATGTCGCTATTCTCAACGCACCGCTCTTCCACACCGGCGGCTTGAACGTCTTCACCGCACCACTCGTCCAAATCGGTGGTGCCTCGATTGTCTGCCGCAGCTTCAACGTCGATCAGGTCTTCGACTTGATCGATCACGGCCCGGCCACCCTCTTCTTTGGCGTACCGACGATGTTTATCGCTATGCAACAGCACCCACGCTGGCCGACGGTTGATTTTCGTCGTATGCGGATCGTGATCAGCGGTGGCGCCCCTTGTCCCGAACCGATCTTCCACGCCTTTTGGGAACGCGGCATCGATTTCAAGACCGGTTACGGTCTCACCGAAGCCGGCCCCAACACCTTTTGGCTACCACCGGAGCTGGTGCGCGTGAAGCCGGGCGCGGTCGGCTACCCGCTGATGTTCATCGACCTGCGGGTCGTCGCAGCCGATGGCCGGCTCTGTGGTCCCGACGAGATCGGCGAATTGCAGATTCGCGGCCCACACGTCTGTGCCGGCTATTGGCGGCGGCCGACCGAGACGGCGGCAGCTTTCGTCGATGGTTGGCTGCGCACCGGCGATCTAGCCAGCTTTGACACCGATGGGTGTTATCGCATCGTTGGTCGGTTGAAAGACGTCATCATCTCCGGCGGCGAAAATATCTATCCTGCCGAAGTTGAGAGCGTCTTAGCCGGTCATCCGGCCGTCGCCGAAGTAGCATTGATCGGGATGCCCGACCCGCACTGGGGTGAAGTCGGGTGGGCGGCAGTCGTTGTACGACCCGGCAGTAGCTTCGCTGAACAAGACCTGCTCGCGTTTGCCGGCACACGACTGGCCCGCTACAAGCTGCCGAAACGGATTATCACCCTTCCTGAATTACCTAAAACCGGAGCCGGCAAGATTGACAAACAAGGTTTGAAGCGGATGTTTCAACAAGGGACATAACGACCGCATTATGCGATTGGCAGTGGTTTCATGGAACGGAGCGTAATATGAGCAAGATTCCCACCCTCCCCGGGATTACCTCGACGATGGTTCAGACGCCACGGCTGCAGATGCACGTCTTAAGCAATGGCCCGGCTGACGGCGAGCCGATTCTCTTCATTCATGGTAATGCCTCGTCGGCCACCTTCTGGGAAGAGACAATGCTGGCTTTGCCAAGCCGCTTCCGTGCCATTGCGCCTGATCTACGCGGTTACGGCGAGACCGAAGACCGCTTGATCGACGCGACACGCGGTTGTGGCGATTGGGTTGATGATCTGCTGGCCTTGCTCGACACGCTCGGTATTGAGCGGTGTCACGCGGTAGGGCATTCATTAGGTGGAGTGGTACTCTTCAATCTAATCGCCGCAGCACCGCAGCGCATCATCACTGCTACCCTCGCTGCACCGGGTTCACCTTACGGTTTTGGTGGCTGCAAAGGGTTCAATGGCGAACTCTGCTGGCCGGACGGAGCCGGATCGGGCGGTGGCACCGTGAATCAGGCGTTTGTCGAGCGGATGGCTGCCGGTGATACGACGGAAGAGGCCGGTCCGGCTGCGCCACGGGTGGTTATGAATACCTACTACTGGAAACCGCCCTTTCGACCAGCCCGTGAAGAGGCGCTGTTGGCCTCGATGCTGAGTGAGAAGGTCGGACCGCAACGCTATCCCGGTGATTTCAAACCCTCGCCCAATTGGCCAGGTGTTGCGCCGGGCGTATGGGGACCGATTAACGCCATCTCACCCCTGTATGTCGGTAATGCGGTCGAACGTTTCCTCGCCGCCGATCCCAAACCACCCATCCTTTGGATACGTGGGGCCGATGATCAGATTGTAAGCGATATGTCGCTATTCGATGTTGGTACGCTCGGTCAGCTTGGCGTATTGCCCGACTGGCCCGGTGCTGAGCTGCATCCACCGCAACCGATGATCGGCCAGACCCGTGCCGTCCTCGAGCGTTACGCGGCTGCCGGTGGCCGCTTCCGAGAAGTGGTCTTTGCCGATTGTGGTCACACACCATACATCGAAAAAGCTGACGATTTTAACCGCGAATTTCATGCGCATGTGCAGCAGGGTTAAGCCGTAGTGCCGAAGGAGCGAACAATGCCAACGGTACAGGTAGGTGATCTGACCGTGCACTACCTTGAAGCCGGTAGCGGCGAACCGGTTATCTTTGTACACGGCAACTGGGCAAGTAGTGGTTGGTGGCTACGAGTCCTCGAACGCCTTCCAGCCGGGTACCGCGGCCTTGCTCCCGACCTCCGCGGACGCGGTGCCACGCAAGGCCCCGACAACGACTATCTGATGTCATCGTTGGCCGCCGACCTCTGGCACTTTGCCGATGCATTACGGATTGAGCGTTGCCATTTGGTCGGTCACTCGTTGGGAGCAGCAGTTGTGCTACAAGCGGCCCTCGACCAACCGACGCGGGTCGCCACGCTCGCTGTCCTCGCACCGCCGTGGGTTGATGGGATGCCGGATGAGATCTATCAACCGGATCGCCAGCAACTGCTGAAAGACAACCCCGATTTCTTTGCCCAAGCGATCAAGGCGATGGCGCCTACTGCCCCTGAAGATGACTTGTGGCGTGAACTGGTTGCAATTGGGCATAGCCAGCGGCTCAGTGCAGCTAACGGCGCGATCAACGCTTTGCGTGCTTGGAAGCCGGGCAACACGCTGCGAAACATTGGCGTGCCGGCGCTGGTGATGGGTGGCGAACTTGATCCGCTCGTCACCACGGAGACAGTTAAACGCGCCGCAGAAGCGTTAGGGGTTGAAGCCCAGATCATTGCCGGAGTGGGCCATTCGGCCAACCTCGAAGCACCCGACCGGTTTCTGGCGCTGCTCGTACCGCATTGGGCTAAAGTGCGGATTGAAGGAGGAGGGGCATGACAGCACTTCCGATTGGCACGCGCTACAGTCGTAAGCACACCGTTTCCCAAGCTGATATCAATCGGTTTGCAGCGGTAAGCGGCGATACAAACCCGATCCATATCGATCCTACCGCTGCCGCAGCAACGCGGTTTGGCCGCACCATTGCCCACGGTATGCTGCTCTACGGTTACATCCGGGCGGCACTACGTGTGCTCGTGCCAAGCGGGGTACAGCGCACACAAACCCTCAGCTTGACGGTAAGACGGCGTGCAGTGGCGAGACAGTGCTAGCTATCGAGCATGGATAACGTCGTCAACATCCAACGAGACAGGCCGGTTGTCACCCTTACGCTTAACTGACCAGAACACCAGAACAGCCTAACGCCGGAGCTGCTCCATGCATTGCTTGAGGCAATTGCGATTGCGCGCCAACACCATGGTCTGCAAGCTTCCGTTCGTGATAGCCCTTATAACTGGTCAGGCCGTCGATAGCGGTGTACCTAAGTTCTGGCAAGGTATGCTGATTCAGGTCTTTATTTTGGCGGTGTTTGTCATGAGTTACGACATTCTGATGGGCTATACCGGTATTCTTTCATTCGGGCATGCCCTCTTTTTTGGAACGGTGCGTACACTATCGGTATTTTGCTGAAACATGCGGGCTGGGATCTTGGCACAGCACTTTTGACGGTGATCGTCATTGCTATTGGTCAAAGCCTGATCATCGGTCTCCTTTCACTCCGGGTTAGCGGGGTCTACTTTGCGATGGTGATGGCGATTCGCGATAACGAAACGCGGGCGAAGGTGCTGGGCTACCATACCCTGACGTTCAAATTGATCGCGATTACGGTTAGTGGTGTGATGGCAGCGCTCGCCGGTGCGTTCAACGCGCTTTGGAATCTTAACGCGAATCCTGCTGTACTTGGGGTTGGTACGACTATCAATGCACTGCTGATGACGATTATCGGCGGTGTTGGCTCGTTGATCGGGTCGATGTTGGGTGCCGGTGTGATCCAGTTGCTTGGCTATTGGCTTAATGTGTTCTTTGGACCGAGTTGGCCGCTGTTGTTTGGGATTGTTTACCTTCTGATCGTGTTGTTCCTGCCTTACGGTATTATCGGTACATGGCGATTGCGTGGTCCACACCGCTGACGCAAAGGACATTAACGCAAAGGGTTAACGCAAAGGCGCAAAGGGTTAACGCAAAGGCGCAAAGAACGCAAAGGAAGCAAAGGGCACCACCTGTAGGGGCACGGCGATGCCGTACCCCTCGAAGGGCAAAAGGGCGCAAAGGATCACACATCACGGTCTGGCTCCTCAACCACCCACGATTGCACACCGTGCGTCACAAATGAGAAAGGTCGCACAATCACTCCAGCTTCGGTCAATGCACGCTCGATCTCGAGACGGCGGTCGAATGGGCAGGCAAACACCATGAAACCGCCACCACCAGCACCCGATATCTTCCCTCCCCATGCGCCGTGCTTGCGGGCGAGTGCATAAACCTCCTCGACAATCGGTGGTGCGATGTGTGGCGAAAAGGCTTTTTTGACTTCCCAAGCGTCGTGGAGCAAGCGCCCAAAATCGGCAATCCGATGCTCACGCAGCAAGCGCGCCGCTGTATCGACGAACGCTTTTGTCTCGTGGTGGAGACGCAGCGTATCACCTTTGACTAACCGCTGTACCTGATCGGTCATCAAATGGCGGGTAAGTAATTGCCGATCCCCGATATACCCAAGGATCAGACAACTCTCCAACTCAAGCAAAGCGGTCTGATCACTCAGTACCGGCTCGACAATCACGCGGTCGCGGCCAAAATGGTAGACACACATCCCACCGAACACCGCAGAGTATTGGTCTTGCCTACCACCGGGGATACCGAGATCAACTCGCTCGATCCGGTAGGCTAGTTCGGCCAATTGGTGTGGGTCGGCATTCTGACCGGCAACCGCATACAAGAGTTTCAGCATGCTGACCACCAGGGCTGAAGATGAACCGAGGCCAGAACCGGGTGGAGCATCACTAAACATCGTTATTTTGTATCCGGCGGACGAGGGCCGCAGTTGGGGGAGAGCATCGAGTACCGCTTGAGGCAGTGTGAGCTTACCATCCCATTCGCGGTCGCTCACCATCCGGCTTACCTCTTGCAGATCGAGTGAGCGGATGAGGATACCGGGTGTATTGCTCGTTGTCAGCATACACCGGACGTAGAGGTTGATCGTGCAATTAAGCACTTTGCCGCCGTATTCTTCGGCGTAGGGGCTGACATCCGTGCCACCACCAAAAAAGCCGATCCGCATCGGCGCACGCGCTTTATAGATCTTCATCACTTCCTCCGGCCTGTTTCCTATGCCGCGAGGCAAGTATACCAGAAGATGAATATGGGCTGAATTGTTCGGCGCAATAGCATCGGTTGTACCCTGGCGCCGTTGAACCAAGCACCTTGCCGACATCGTATCTCCTCACCAAACGATTGATCTTGACTCAGACTACGGTACAATACCACTATGAAGATCTTTCTAGGTACCGAACACCATCTGCATCATCCACCGTTCGAGATTCTCGATGGGCGACGTGTCGCCTATTTTGAGACACCTCAGCGCATATCGATTATTCTCAACGCGCTAGTCACTGCCGGCTTTCCGTCACCAATTGCCGTCCCACCGGCAACGCTCGCCGATTTGCAGACGGTGCATACGGCCGATTATCTTGCTTACCTTGCTCATGCCTACGAACGGTGGCAAGCTGCCGGTTTGACCGCACCGGTCTTGCCGTCGGCATGGCCCTTACCCGGCTTACGCCTACGCAGCGATTGCCCACAAGCTGCGGCCGGACGTTACACCTTTGATCTGAGTGCACCGATTATGGAGGGAACCTTTGCCGCAGCCTGCTCGGCTGCCGGCGCTGCTTTGGCCGGAGCAGATGCCCTCTTGCAAGGCGAACGATTCGCATACGCGCTCTGTCGTCCACCCGGCCATCACGCTGCGGCAAATATGGCCGGTGGTTATTGTTTCTTGAACAATGCTGCGCTTGCTGCCGACCGATTAGCACGTAGTCACACCGGTGGTGATACAACGTGGGCCTTGCGCGCACCGACGGTGGCGGTACTCGATATCGACTATCATCACGGCAACGGTACCCAGAGCATCTTCTATGCACGTAATGATGTGCTGACTGTATCGTTGCACGCCGATCCGGCCTATGAGTATCCGTACTACCTCGGCTATGTCGATGAGCGGGGGACAGGAGCCGGTGAGGGGTACAATCTGAACATACCACTACCGCACGGAATCGACGATGCCGGTTATCTGGCTACCCTCGACCAAGCATTGCAAGCAATTGCCGATTATGGTCCACGCTACCTTGTCGTCTCGGCCGGATTCGACACCTTCCATGCCGATCCACTTGGTCATTTTGCCCTCACAACGGCAGCCTATCGGTCGATTGGTATGGCTATTGCCCGGCTTCATCTGCCGACGCTTATCGTTCAAGAGGGCGGTTACGCCATTGATGCCCTGGGCGCAAATGTAGTCGCGTTACTAACCGGAGTAGAAACCTATGCTACCCCATAACCGGGTCGATCAACCACCTACCCCGCTGACGTCAACGTGGGGTTGGCGTGAATTGGCGATCACCCTTGTGATCATCGGTATAGGCGGCGCAATCACCATCCTCGGTCTTCGTACCCTCAACGAAATCGCCAACTGGGACACGTCACGCGGCTTTATCAGCCCGCCAGTCTATCTTGCCGGTATGTTGCTCTATCTCATTATTGGCGGTGCCATTCTCGCCGTGATCGGCCCACGAGCCGGCTGGCGTGATTTGGGCTTGCACTGGCCGCAGTGGTTATCTATTGCGCTCGTACCACCGGTCTTTATCTTTGGGATGGGGATGATGATATTGACCAACGCTACGGTGACCTTCTTGATCGGCGATTTCCAAAACCCGCAAATCGAGAGTCTTTCCGGCGGTCAACCGTTTGGCAGCGGCGAACTGTTCACCTTATGGATCTTAGTGGGTGGGATCGTCCCGGTGGTTGAAGAACTCTTTTTTCGTGGGGTACTCCACCATCTGCTCCGTCGTTACTTCAACGGTATCGTGACGATCATACTCGGAGCAGCAATTTTTGCCGTCGTTCACTTTATTCCTCAGCTCATCCCTGGCCTGTTCATCGCCGGCTTGTGTCTCGGCTACCTGCGCGAACAAAGTGGCTCGATCTGGCCAGGTGTCATCTTCCATATGCTACAAAATACGTTTGCGCTGCTGGCGATGGCGCTCATGCTGGCGACAGGGGGGTAACCGCCTCAACTCAATATTAACACGGCGGCAAGGCAAAACCACTATCTTGCCGCCGTACAGGATCAGTATCGTTTTGTTATTAGCTAAACTTATTCTGCTGGATGGTGCTAGCAGTCAGTTGGATGAATGCAGGAGGATTACCCACCTTGCGAATATTCGCCCGTGTACCCTTATACCACGGAATAGTGGTCTTCGGATCGGTGTAACCGCTCACCAACGAGTTTGACGTACCGCGCCAATGATACATGACCATAAAGATCGTCCCCGGCTTTACTGCGTCGGTTACGTAGGCCATGTAGATCGCATTTCCCTCCTCGTTGTAAATCTCGATCAAGTCACCCGACTTGATGTTCAGCTTCTTCGCATCATCGGGATTGATCTCGGCATACGGTAACGGATTAGCAATTTCCCGCTCCGGCAAATGCCGGTCGTGATACGTCGATTGCCACAGATGCTGAATCCGTCCGGTGGTAACCCAGAAGGGATACTCCTTCGCTTTGGTACCCTCGAGATACTTCGCTACTTCGGCAGGATACCCCTCCCAATCATCGGTAGCGTACCACTTGAACTTTCCATCGGCTGTCCCAAACTTAGAGGTATAGCGGCGCAGGGTTCCAACCAAATTCTTCGTCTTCGGATCGCGCCGTACCGGCGTGCGAATGCCTTCTTGACCTTTTTGCTTGAGGAAGGCGTAGGTTACCCCTTTGTAATTCTCGGCCTCCAACGTCGCCTCATCCTCTTCACTCACCTGATTATCTTTAAACTCCTGCGCCCCTGCCAAGAAGACGTCTTCATCGGTCTTCCAATTCTTGCCAAACTCAAATTTCGCAGCCACATCATTTTGTTTCGCAGCGCGGTAGAGTTTGGCGATCTCCTCACCCACCAGCTTAAAGATCTCCCAATCCGGCTTCGCCTCACCGGGTGGATCCATAAACTTCTCGTACAACCGTAACAGACGGCTATTGCAATTGATGGAGGTATCATTTGCTTCACCCCAGCCGGCAGCCGGCAGAATGAGATGTGCATCCCGTGCTGTTTCGGTCATGTAAATATCTTGCACCACCATAAAGAGCGCATCAGGATCGTTATAGAGTGCCTTGAGGATCGCATCGATTCGGTCTTGAATAGTAGCGGCCTCACCACTCTCACCCAGCGCTTTAGTCAGTTTCGTAGTGCGCTCGTGAATGCGCTTGCGGAAAATCTGATTATTCGGCGTTGAGAGGTAGGGATCATTCGCAATGACCCAATAAAATTTCCCTTTACCGCCGATCAAGAACTTATCGACATTGACGGGCGGGCCACCGTTGTAGATCGATCCCGGCGTTGGCGCCGGCGGTCGCACATACCCTTCTTGGTGCCCACCTTGGCGACCACAGCCGGTACCGGGCCGACCGATGTTGTGCGTCAGAACCGCAAGTTGCACCAGGGCCGCCACTTGGTCGTAATTTTTCATGTTCCAAATGATGCCCTTTTCGTAGATTGTGAGCGTGCGGCGCTTAAACTTATTGGCTTTGGGCTTTGCAATCCAGTCTGCCGCCTGCTCGATTTTGGCTCGCGGCACACCGGTGATCCGCTCAACGTTAGCCATAAAGTCGGCGTACTTCGTATCTAGTTTGAGGTTCTTCTGCTTATACTCCTCAAACAGTTTCATATCGGTCCGCGCTTTGAGGTAATCAAGATCGTAGTAGTTCCGCTCCCAAACTACGCGGGCAATTGCATGAGCGAGGATATAATCGGTGCCAAAATTTGGTTGGAGCAGCAGCACCTGATTTGAGGCGACTGCTTCAGCCACGGTGTAGGATGAAGTCTTACGAGGGTCAATAACAATCAGATACCCTGGCTCTGCCGGTTCACCCTGATCAAAGGCCTTACGCTTCTCGGCGAAAGTCGCACCTTGGATGTTGGCAAGAATATGCTGAGTATACAAAATCGTCGCCGTCTCATACGAATTGGCACCCCAGAGTACCACTGTATCGGCGAGACGAGCATCGCTATAGTCGTAATTCAGCTCATGCACACCGCGCTCACGGCTCCCCCATACTTCAGAATTGTAGGCGGGCCGATTGTGGATCGCAATATGCTTTACCGACAACGCATCAAAAAACAACTTACCGGCACCATAATTATCTTCAAAACCGGCCCCGGAACCACCGTGGTCGTAGCATTTCACTGCGATATTATCATCATTCTTGTCACGGTCGCGGATACCCTTGATCACCCCGGCGATCAGGGCAAGCGCATCCTGCCATGTAATGGCTTGGAACTGATCGCCAACTCGCAGCAACGGATACGTTAAGCGATCTTGCGTACCGCGATCAAGGCTCCACACGGTGAGCGCGTTAGCACCGCCGCGATACGAATAGTTGCCCTGATTAATCGGGCTATCCATTGCCGGAACGATCACCACATGATACTGACGCCCATCCTTGCCCACGGTGATCGAGTGCATTGTTTCGGTATAGCTTTGACCTGCCAATGCCGGTTGTGGTTTTGAGAGATCGCGCTTAAAGGCATTGGTAGTTGCAGCGACATCACCGCTTTCGCCGACCGGCCAAACATATACTTTATAGCCACAACCAACGTTGCAGAACTGGCAAACTGTGTTGTACTCCGCCGCATTGGTAGGTGGGATTGGTAATTGATCGAAGCGTGGGACAATTGCCATAAGTGACTCCTTTGCGTATTAGATATTCTTCACCCGCCCCCAGATCAGGCCATCCACTGCTGTCGCATAAATATCACCCTTTTTATCAACGGTGAGGGTGATTTGCGGTAACCACGAGCTGGCTAATCCTTGATAGGTTTGACCGGCTTTGGCTGGATCAAACATCGAGAAGTGACAGCGGCAGATAAATCGCTCCCCTTGATACTGCACCGGACAACCCATATGGGTGCAGGTTCCAACAAAAGCGACAATATCCTGTTGCGGACCGACCCCACCTACAGCCGGCTTACCTAATTTCACCAAATAAGCCGGGCTGGAAGCATCAGGATAGTTGAACGTAACCGGTTTGTTGGGACTAAGTTGAGAAACATTAGCGATTTTAACCGATTTGTACGGTAAACTCGGTGCTCGCCAAAGATTTAATTTACTTCCGGCTGCCAAAACGCTCTTTCCCCACGACGAAAGTACGGCGGCAGTAATCGCCGCAAATCGTAAAAATCCCCTGCGCGATAGTACTCGATGCATAGGCGTTTACTCCTATTTAGTTGATAGATTCGTGTGGAATGCATATTAACACATTTAGGAATGATTGTCAAGAGAGAACGGTAGAACAATGTTTTTCATAGTTACAATATTTTCTGAATCAAGAATAAAAACTTTATAATTCCATTATTTACCATCTTATGGTTTCGCTCGCAATAATATCCATAAAAACCTTTTACCGCCCGCTCACTTACTTATATTGTTGGGCAAGCGGCCAAACCGTTTGCGTATGCTTGCTTAGTCACCCGCGCTACCCGGCCTCGCCGAATGGTAATAGGGCAAGATTGCGATAGTATCACGGTTGCGGCGCGTCAGCACAGGCGTATCGCCATACCGAATAACCTGATCTCTTTATGTTCACTACGACCGGCAACTGTTCGTCACTATATGTTTGCGATGAGTAGTGAATTCTTTTCCTCATACTACCGTCCGCATCTCTACACTGCGATTGCCTGCACATCTAACCGCTAACGGCACCGAGGTGAGATTGTGGAAACTCACGAAGAACAACTTGCTACATTACACCGGTTGCGCGAGCGAGCAATGCAGGGAGGTGGTGCTGAACGAATTGCCCAGCAGCACGCACACGGCAAACTGACGGCTCACGAACGGTTGGCTCTGTTACTCGATCCCGGTTCGTTTCAAGAGATCGGCGCGCTGGCGACCAGTATCACCGAAGACGACGAGCAGCGTATTCCTGGCGACGGCACCGTCACCGGATTCGGCAAGATTAACGGGTGGCGGGTCGCCGTCTATGCGCAAGATTTTACCGTGATGGGTAGGTCGTTCTCGACAGTGCAGGCTAATAAGATTTGTCGAATGCAAGACCTTGCCATTGAAAGTGGGATTCCGATCATCGGCCTGAACGATTCGGGTGGCGCACGTATTCAGGAAGGTGTACGCTCCCTTGCTGCTTACGGCGAGGTCTTTGTCCGCAATGTACTGGCCTCAGGCGTCGTACCACAGATCTCGGCGATCCTTGGCCCCTGTGCCGGCGGTGCCGTCTATTCGCCGGCTTTGACCGACTTCGTGATTATGTCGGAATCGACCGGCTACATGTTTCTGACCGGGCCTGATGTGATCAAAGCGGTGTCGGGTCGCGACATCTCTACCCAAGAATTGGGAGGCGCGGCGGTGCATTGCACGCGCAGCGGGGTCGCCCACCTCTCCGCAGCCGATGATCGCGCGGTGATTGAGTTGATTAAGCGGCTACTGAGTTACTTACCGCAAAACAACAACGAGGATCCGCCACAAATTATGCCCTACGACCGCGCCGACCGACAAGAGCCGATCCTCAATACGCTCGTGCCGACGGACGAACGCCAAGGATACGACATTCACACCCTGATCGACCTCGTGTTCGACCACGATAGTTTTCTCGAAATCCAACCCCTGTTTGCCCAAAATGCCGTGGTTGGTTTTGCCCGTCTCGATGGCTATGCCGTCGGTGTCGTCGCTAATCAACCGGCAGTGATGGCCGGCACCCTCGGTATCGATGCCAGCGATAAGATCGCCCGCTTCGTTCGTATTTGTGATGCCTTCAACATCCCACTCATTACCTTTGTCGACACACCGGGATTCTTGCCCGGCATCGAGCAAGAATACGGTAGAGTGATCCGCCACGGCGCTAAAATTATTTACGCTTACAGCGAGGCTACCGTACCAAAAATATCAATTGTGTTACGCAAAGCTATCGGTGGAGTGTATGTAGCTATGTCAAGTAAACAACTACGCTGCGACCTCAACTTTGCGTGGCCATCGCAAATTGCGGTGATGGGTGCCGAAGGTGCCGTGCGCATCTTATGCCGTGATGAATTGCGCGCTGCTGCCGATCAGACAGCACTTATGGCGCAATTTGTCGCTGAATACCACCGCAAGTTTTTAACCCCTACCACGCCGCCGACCTCGGCCAGATTGATGAGGTGATTGAGCCGGCAGAGACCCGACCACGGCTGATCCGAGCGCTTGAGATTTTGCGGACTAAGGTGCAGCAGAATCTACCACGCAAGCACGGACTCTATCCGTCGTAGCACTGTGCGAGGAGGGACCATGGAGAATCTTGGGTTTGGCTTGCTGATGACCGTTATCGGGATGGGCCTGGTCTTTGCCGTCCTGGCGCTGTTGTGGGGATTACTCACGCTCCTCACCCGGTTTGACCGACCGGAAGCTTCCAGCTCGACCGAGCCGGCGCCGGAGAGTGCATCAAGCCCAACCGCGCAGCTCACGGCTGATGAGATCGCGGCAATTGCGGTAGCCCTTACCGTTCACGCGGCTACGCTGCGCCGTGAAGCCGCACCTACGGTGCGCAGCTATTGGCCGGGCAGCCTGCTCTTTGCCAGTCGTGGGGTGGCCGCCGGACGAGCGCGCCAGAATCAGAGTTGGCAACGAAGGAGATGATCCGCAATGCGTCGTTATCAACTGACGATTAGCGGGAAGAGGTATACGATTGATATTACTGAGCTGAGGAGCGACCGTTTCATCGTTCAACTCAACGGGCGCGAATTCGAGGTGCAACTGAATGATAGTGGCGAGATCGGCGAGATAGCACCACGCCCAACATCGGCACCGGCGCCACCCGTACCCGCTACTGCCGCGCCGACACCTCACCACCGCCGACCACCTTACCGCCATCGCCCGCCATCGGCGACAACCTGATCCGAGCATCGATGCCGGGTACGATCTTGCAAATCGTGGCCCAACCCGGCACGAAGGTCAAACGTGGGCAACCGATCATTGTGCTAGAGGCCATGAAGATGAACAACAGCATTGGTGCACCGCGCGATGGAGTTGTGGCCGCAATCCTGGTCAAAACCGGACAGAGTGTTGGTTATGGTGAACCGTTGGCGCAAATGACCGAGTCATGGGTGAAAGCTATCCTACCCGAAGTAATACTACTATGGAAGAACTAGTCCTGCGGCTCCTCCAGGGAATCGGGTCGGTGACATGGCAATCGCTGGTGATGATCGCGGTCGCCGGTCTGTTGTTCTACCTCGCGATTGTGCATGACTACGAACTACTCCTTCTCTTGCCGATTGGGGCCGGTGCGCTGTTGGCTAATTTACCACTCTCACCGCATCCTCGGTGATGATGGTATGTTGACCATTCTCTACCGCACCGGTATTAGCAACGAACTCTTTCCGTTACTGATTTTTATCGAGATCGGCGCACTCACCGATTTCAGCCCATTGCAATCTAACCCTCGTATGGTCTTGCTCGGTGCAGCCGGCCAATTCGGCATCTTCGGCACGCTCCTTGCTGCACTTGCCCTCGGTTTCAGCCGGGAAGAAGCGGCGTCAATCGGGATCATCGGCGCAATCGACGGCCCCACCTCGATCTACGTTTCAAGCCTGCTTGCGCCACACCTGCTTGGACCGATCACGGTAGCGGCGTACAGTTATATGTCGTTGATACCGGTCATTATGCCGCCAATTATCAACGCACTGACCACACCGGACGAACGGCGCATCCGCATGGCATACGTAGAACGGCCCATTAGCCGTGGTACCCGCATCCTGTTCCCGATTGTGACGACGATCGTCGTCGGCACCCTCGTCCCATTCGCCATTCCCTTGATCGGCATGCTGATGCTCGGCAACTTGATGCGCGAGTCGGGGCGGTCGAACGGCTCACCAACACTTCATCACGTGAATTGGCGAATATCGTTACTCTCTTTCTCGGTCTGGCTATTGGCTCAACGATGGAAGGGTCACGCTTTCTCCAACCATCAACATTAGCGATTCTCGCGCTCGGCATTCTCGCCTTTGCACTGGATACCGCCGCCGGCTTGCTGTTCGGCAAGCTGCTGAACCTGCTCAGTCGATGCCGTTTTAACCGGATCATCGGTGCTGCCGGTATCAGTGCCTTTCTGATGGCGGCACGTGTCGTGCAAAAGATCGCGCACGACGAAGATTTCGAGAACTTTCTGTTGATGCATGCGATGGGTGCAAACGCTGCCGGCCAGGTAGCGAGCGTCGTGGCCGGTGGTGTGGTGTTAGCCTTGATGGGAGCAGGGTAGACGGCCTGCTGCGCCTACCGACAGGTAGAGCGCTCTAGGCGTTGTGGTATATTTAGAACTACTAAATAATTTACCGTCACTAAACATCTGCCGGTAGTAGCGGTTTCTTTTCCACACAACATGTGCAAGGTCGACTATACTGCTCTTGCACCTAGATTGCCGCAGGGTGGATGTGGGAGCACCATACTGCACCTCATTTCAGATTAGAGGAGCGTGATATGCCCAAAACCGAGCGCGTAGCCGAATGGATGAGCGAGAACCCCATCTGCGTACCCCCAGATTTCTCGGCGTTGGCCGCCTATGAGCGAATGCGCGCGCGTGGTGTGCGACGGATGCCGGTCGTTGATAAGCAGGGAAAGCTGGTCGGGATCATCACGCGCAGCGACATTGAGCAGGCGATGAGCCATCCGCGCGATGAGGAAGAGCGGCGTTTGGCTCGCTTCAACCTAGCCGGACAGACCGTTGCCGACTTGATGACCCCAAACCCGCTCACCATTGCTTCGAGTGACTCGATTGGTAAAGCGGCGTTGATGATGGTACGGGCACGGGTGAGTGGATTGCCGGTCGTTGATGACGGACAGCTCGTCGGTATTATCACCGAGTCAGATATTTTCCGGCTGGTCGCCAGCACATGGGCAGCGGAAGCAGAAGAAACGGAATCAGCTTAGTTCGTGGTCAAGACCCACGTTAGATGGCTCGTCAAGTGGCTGAGGGCGCGACAGGTACCACGCTCTCAGCCAGCTCGTGATAAAACTTAGTAGGATCAAGCTGTTGTTGGTCACCAAAAGAGAGTGGTCCCATCGATATAACAAACACGGTGAGCCATTATCAAGCGGCAACGTGAGATCATGTATCTCGCTCACATCCCTCATCACGTAATCCTCAGCCCTAGCCAAATGGGGCCTCATCGTGTATAACTCTCATACCGGTACCGCACATCGTTGCGCACAAGAGGCAGCCAATGAAGCAACGGCTGGCGAGGGTAAGTTCCTCACTTCGGCCTACAACGATGCCGGACCGTCTGTTCAACTCGACTGTACGATGGTGCAGCGCTCGGCGAGCTGGTCACACGAGAGTTGCCCATTTGCACCGGTACCGGATGGTTGTACCGAAAGGCGCCATCCACCGACCGACGACACGCTCCGGTATCAGCAACGTCACGAGCGAACTGCTCGGTTCATCCGAGATGGCTTGTTATGGCCTCGATAGCCGCGAATTGCGCGTTCCCGGTCTCATCTCAGCCACGCCCCCATCCGGTGGCGGCACTACTCACTGATGGATATGACCGATGGTATTCGGGCTACCCTCGAACTGAGGTCAGCCGACCGTGATCGATGACGCTACGCCAATGTCTACAACATTCCAAGACTTGAGTGCTACACCTGCCGAATTGGCTGCTGCATTGACCCAACGGCTGCTCCACAGGCGCATCACCGCCGAAATACAAGCCTACCGTCAGGCACTTGCCGATTCGTGGCCGCACGCTCGCGACGATAGTGCGCTCCGTGCCAATTGGGAATGACAACCGCAGTACGATTGTGAGCAGATGGTTGATGAGATGCTACGTGTGATGCAACTGCACACCGAACGCGATTACACCAATCCTGGTTGAGGAGAAAGACACGCTATGCCACACGAACGTCTTGCCGAGCTGCTCCGGCAGCACCTCGATCAACTCAGTGACGAACGACGACGCAAAGGGTTTGAGCGGGTGATAACTGAACGTATACCAGGTGATGGTATACGCGGGCCACGCTATCGTGTGGCCGGCTACGAGCAGCCCTTTATCCGTATGAACTCGAATAGTTATCTCGGTCTGGCAGCCGATCCACGCCTGATCGCAGCCGCAGAAGCAGCTACGCAGCGGTTCGGGGTTGGACCGGGCGCGGTACGGTTTATCAGCGGTACCTTAGAACCACACGTCACGTTGGAAGCACGACTGGCTGCATTCCACCAGCGTGCGGCTGCGATGCTCTTTTCGAGCGCATATGCGGCGGTATTGAGTGTGATTACCTCGCTGACCACCCCTGAAACGGCCATCATCAGCGATGAACTTAACCATAACTGTATCATCAACGCGATTCGCTTGGCCCGCCCCCGCGAAAAACTCGTCTACCGCCACCTCGATCTCGCCCAACTCGACGAAGCCCTACACCACGCTGCACAAACCTGCCGGCGGGCTATCGTGGTGACCGATGGAATCTTTTCGATGCGCGGTGTGTATGCACCACTCGATCGCATTGCTGAATTGGTCGCACGTCACGATGCTGCATTTGCCGAGAATGTACTGCTGATCGTCGATGACTCGCACGGCGTCGGTGCCTTTGGCGCAACCGGTCGCGGAAGTGAAGAGTATTGCGGCGTACAAGCCGATTTGCTGATCGGAACACTCGGTAAAGCCTTTGGTGCGAACGGTGGCTATGTGGTCGGATCGCAGATCGTCATCGCTAGCCTGCGCGAAACCGGTCCAACATACATCTACTCCAACCCGATTACCGCTGCCGAAGCGAGTGCTGCTCTGACCGCCCTCACTATTCTTGAGAGCGCGGAGGGTCAAGCGCGACTAGCTCATCTCCGAGCGATGACCGAACGTTTTCGGCAGGGCTTGCGCGAGAGGGGGTTCGAGACGTTGCCCGGCGGACACCCAGTTGTCCCACTTTTTGTGCGCGATCCGGCTGCGACGACAGCCCTTGTCGATCAGCTCTTCGCCCGCGGTGTGCTGGCGACTGCGATAATGTACCCGGTCGTGCCGCGTGGCGATGATAGCATCCGTTTCCAGATAAGCGCCGAACACACGCCCGCCGACATTGATGAAGCACTCGCTGCGTTACGGAACTAAGCCGTGCTACCTATACTCTTTGATACCGTAGAACTCGACAATGCAATTGCTACGGCATCGCTCTGCTATTGACAATCCACGAATTTCCAACGTATGATGAAAACATTGAATGTTTATCATTCCAAATGAAGTTCTTAGCATAACACACAGGTTATCCCGCATGACGAAACACGTACATTTGCTGTACGATTTTGCCCGCCCACACACCATCATTGCCACCAGTATTCAAGTCATTACAATACTCATCATTGTGGCAGGTTGGCGACCACTGACACCCGATCTGATCGGCCTGGCCATCGCCACGCTCATTGTGTGTCTCGCGCTCAATCTCTACGTTGTCGGGATGAACCAACTAACCGACATCGAGATTGATCGGATTAACAAGCCATGGCTGCCAATCGCCGCCGGACGTTTGAGCATGCGTACCGGACAAAGAATCGTTGTTGTAGCTTTAGTCATTGCTCTTACCGGGGCGGCGATCTTAAGTACAGCCCTGTTGATCACGGTGTCTGCGATCGCCTTGATCGGTTCGCTCTACTCGTTACCCCCGCTACGCTTAAAGCGACATCCGCTGGCTGCCGCATTGAGTATTGCCAGCGCGCGCGGGGCCATTGCCAACGTCGGCTTGGCGTTTCACTATCAGAGCCGCCTCGCCGTCGATTTGCCATTGACGACCATCATCTTGGCCGGTATCTTCTTTTTTGGGTTCGCCCTCGTCATTGCACTCTACAAAGATTTGCCAGATGCGCATGGTGACCGGCTGTATCAGATTGAAACCCTTACCACGCGCTTAGGTGCTCGGCGGGTGTTGCAGTTGGGTCGAGTACTACTCTCGCTCTGTTATCTGTTACCAATTGGCGTAGGGTTGTGGTCATTACCGGCGTTTGCCGCCGGCTTTCTCGTCCTGAGTCACGCAATTGTGATCACACTCTTTTGGTGGGCTAGTTTTCGGGTGGATGTGAGTCAACAGCAATCAATTACCAATTTCTACATGTTTTTGTGGAGTATTTTCTACTCTGAGTTTGCATTACTCAGTATTTATCAATTGACCGAGCCGTTCTAGCGCTATGCATACGAATTGGCTTACCATCATCATCGATCTGATCAAGCTTGGTCGCCCACTACATCTCCTTGGTGGGGCGATCTTTTATGGCATAGGTGTAGCGGCAGCCGGCCCCGAACTACCCAATAGCTTCCTTGCCGGGCTAGGTCTGATGACGGTATTGAGCGCTCAGTTGATGAATCATTACAGTAACGACTATTTCGACCGAATGGCCGATGCGCTCAACCCAACACCTACCCAATGGTCGGGTGGTAGTCGGGTGTTACCGGAAGGACGCTTGCCGGCGCAGGTAGCACTCATCGCGGCACTGAGCTGGGGCGGGATTGCAATCGGTTTGGCTCTCGGGTGTGTGGTGTTGTCGCCTAACCCGACCCTCAGTACAATGATTCTCGGTAGTTCCATTCTGCTCGCGTGGGTCTACAGCGGACCACCCCTTTATTTGCATCGGCACGGTTGGGGCGAAGTTGTCGGAGCGTGGTTAGTGCCGGGGGGAACGGCCATGACCGGTTTCGTCCTGCAAACCGGTACCGTACAACCGGTTATCGGGCTAGTGGTTCTGCCGCTCTGCTTTCTCCAATTTGCCATGCTCATCGCTGTTAGCTTACCAGATGTCGTGGGTGATCGGGCTGCCGGCAAACGCACCTTAGCCGTCATATTTGGCCCACACCGCGTTGTGCAGTGGCAACGTGGCGCCATTATTGCTGCTTTGGCCTCGTTGCCACTCCTCGTCGTCGGTGGTGTGCCGTGGCCGGTGGCCGTTGCTCCGTTGGCGGTAACCCCAATCGGCATTTGGCTGATTGCACGCCTCCATACCGGAGCTTGGGCCGATCCTACAGCGTGGGATGCACTCGGCTTTTGGAGTATCGGCCAACTTGTGGGGAGTGCCGGTCTGATGCTCCTCGCCTTCACGTTTGCCAGATGATAACGCGCAACATCAGACCGTGCCGTTTACCACAGTGCAAAGACACGGCTCGGCCCACCGGAACCGGCTGCGATCTTCGGCGCACCGACAACCAACGTTGCACCGCTCGGTGGGATCGATTCAAGATTAGCCAGATTCTCTAGTCCCCAACGATTTGTCGGTAAGATCGTGTAGTGAACGGCAAAGGTGGTCGACGGACCGTGATCCAAGCTAAGCGTATCGACTCCGATCCCGCTAATATTACGCTCGGTCAGCAGAAAATCGACCGCATCCTTCCCAAAACCGGGGAAGTGCATCACACCGCTCGAGTCGGTATTGCGGAAAAGCTCGACCGAATGGGCACGTGCTCCCCAACCACTAGCCATCAGAACGGCTGCGTCATTAGGAATCCGACCATAGCGCCGTTCCCATGCCCTAATATCATCGGGCGTTACCACCGTATCGGGATCGCGTGCTGCCCGTTCGCTGATATTGATCACAACTGCCGGCACTACTAATGAACGTACCGGTATCTGATCGACAAACAATCCGTTGGGAGCAAAATGGACCGGTGCATCCATATGCGTACCGGAATGTTCCCAATAGTTGAGAACGCTCCCGTAATAACCGTCACGGTCGTGGAAAACGACCGGCGTAATCTGGAAGGGAGCAGCACCCGGAAAGAGCGGGAACTGCGTACCGAGCAGATGGGTCAGATCGGCAACGTTATTAAAGCTAACCCGGGTTACAGGAGCCGCCTCAGCAGCCATCGGTGCGGCTACCGCAGCAATGGCTGCCCCCAACCCGAACTTGAGCAAGCTGCGGCGACTAATCTCAGGCGATTGGATCGATTCGATAAAGCGCGGTGGGCACATCGCAATCCCCTCTTTGCTCTAGACGGCGAAAACAACCTGCAATACCGGCAGCGTAACAAAACACGCTACTACGCAGACTCACATCCGTTCCACTTGCCCAGACAACGACTGTGGTTGCAATACTGTCAATAGTACCGGGCAGAGACGTTCGAGATCGGCTTGTAGTGCCGCCATTTCGCTATCACTCACCTCACCACGGTAGCGAATAGTATAGCGCAGACCGGTCGGGACGACCGGCACCTCGGCACTGACTGCCAACGTTCCCCGGTAATCGATTTGACCCGTCACTTCAACATGGATTTCATCAAGTGCCAACTCACGATCGGCAGCAATCGCCAATGCCGAATGGGCCACGCAGCTCGCCATCGCAGCCAATAACAACTCAGGTGCATTCGGACCGAGATCGTACCCGCCGAGTGCCGGCCCCGAATCGCTCAAGACCGTATGATCACGTACCCGCACCGGACGCAAACCGGTCCCCGCGGCAACCGTCACCGCAGCTCGTAGCGTCACCGGTGTTGGTGGCTGAGCAACTAGTTGAGCGCGGAATGCCGCCAATGCTTGTCGTTTACGCCCCAAAAACTCACGCAAACTCCAAATTGGTGCCATGAGATGCCTTTCCAATGCCATCAATCGGCGGCACGAGCGTATGTAAGAAGACTCTACACACGTTTCCCAAAAACCAGTGTATATACTACAGATTACCGGGAATTTGGATTGGCGGCATTATCGCGCAAAATGATTAGACTGTCAAGCGTGCGCGATCCACAAGGAAGATTTTTCCGGCTACAATTACAGATACAAAGCAGGTGCGCCGCTCGATGAAACATCATAGTTCTAGCGCACCGGGAGAAATGCCATGCTGTATAACGAGATCGCGACCATTAGTCTACTGATTCTCCTCTGCATCGCCTCTGTAGGCGTAGCGGTCTACATCTGGTCACTTCAACAAGCACCGGGTGCGCGCGAGTTCCTGGGTATGTTAGCGGCCATCTTCATATGGAGTGCTTGCACTGCACTAGAGCTGGTTTCACCTACAATGGTCGAAAAGGCGTTCTGGCGCATTGCCCAACAACTCGGGATCGTTTTGCTCCCGCCGACCTGGCTGCTCTTTACCTTTGCCTATCTTGACTTCCGACCATGGAGTCGTTCACGGGCGCGCTGGCTTCTACTATTTTTACCAATTGTAAGCTTCATAATGGCGGTGACTAACGATCAGCATCATCTGTTTTTTCAAACGCTCCACTTCGATGAAGGCCCGCCGCCGATGCTCACCATTACACCCGGTCAATGGTACTGGCTGCACATTGCCTATTCCTACCTCTGCCTCATCTCCGGTCTTGCCCTGATTACCGGTGCCTTCTGGAATGCCTCCCCTCTTTTTCGCCAACAAGCGATTCTTATCGTGATAGGACTGTTGTTTCCTTTTATCACAAACTGGGCGTATCTCAGTCAAATCACACACTTGGGTGTTGATCTTACCCCCATCGCATTTCTCTTTTCAGCACCATTTATCGTAGTGGGTTTGTACCGCTACCGATTTCTCCACATTGTACCAATCGCCCGTAATCGCCTGATCGAAGTGATGGCCGATCCGATGATCTTGGTTGACCGACACGGGTATATTGTTGATTACAATCCGGTAGCTCAACAGTTATTTAGCATACCTAAGCAATCTTACCAACCGTTGGTAAACGTTCTCCCTTGGCCGGAATTATACACAGTTGCCGATACACTCGAGACGGTACGCGCTGAATTAAACTGCCCGGTCCATCCCGACCGATTCTTCGATATTACGATTGTCCCGGTCGAAAGTCATGACGGTAGTCCGAGTGGTCGTCTGTTCGTGTTTCGTGAAATTACCGAACGTCGACGAAACGAGCAGCGCATCAAAGAAATGTTCCAACGCTTTACCGACATTATTGAGCATACACCACTCGTAGCGATCCAACGCTTCGACCGTCATGGCGTGATCCTGGAATGGAACGGAGTCTGCGAACAATTTTACGGATACACTGCCGCTGAAGCATGTGGCCGGCGCTTACAAGACCTGATCCTGAGCGAAAATGCAGTTGCCGAGTTTGAACAGCAAATAGAGTACATTTGGACAACCGGTCGACCTGTACCACCTCGAAAATGGCAGATCCATACCAAAAACGGCGAAGAGCGTTGGCTCTATTCGGCCATGTTTCCGCTGTTTAGTCAAGGAAAGGTGAGCGATATTGTTTGCATGGATGTTGACATCACCGACATCTACCGGGCCGAGGAGAATCTGCGCCGACAACGCGACCAGTTAGATGCCCTCTACCGACTGACGCTCGACTGGCTCAACCGGCGCGACGGGAAGGATTTACTGCAAGCGATTACCGATAGTGCCCATCGTTTACTCGATGTTCGTTACGTGGAGTTACTCCTCGCCGAAGATGACCATACCCTCGTTGTCCGTGCTTGTACGCCACCGCTTCCGACCCATATTGCCCGCCGAGAAAGTCCTGCAAGCGCACCACTTTCTTGGCGGGCATTTCAGAACCGCCAACCCGAAATTGTATTGGATTATACGCAGTGGCCGGAACGCACTCCAGATTATGAACCCTTGAACTTGGGGCCAGCAATGACACTTCCCATTATCGTGGGTGATGAATGCTTGGGTGTTATCGGCATGGCCCGTGCGCGACAGGAAAACCCTTTTTCATCTGATGAAATCCAGCAGGCCGTCCTTCTCACGCAACTTGCTGCCCTTGTCCTCGACAATGCGAATCTCTACGCGCAGGCCCAACGTGAGCTTGCCGAACGGAAGCAGGCTGAAGAACAGCGGGCCAAACTGCAAGCCCAGTTAGTGCAGGCTCAAAAGATGGAAGCGATTGGGCAACTGGCCGGCGGGATTGCCCATGATTTCAACAATATCTTGACGGTTATTACCGGTAGCGTTGAGTTAGCACTTCTGGAAATCAATCCCGATCACACAATCTACCCGGAACTTGAGGCAATTCGTCAGAGTGCAGCCCGCGCCGGTGAGCTGGTGCGACAACTGTTAACATTTGCCCGTCGCCAACCCGGTCAGCCGCAGTTCGTAGATGTGAATCGCCAAATTAACGATACGATGAATATGATGCGCCGTCTGATCGGCGAGCACATCCAACTCCAGTTACAATTAGACGAACATATCGAACGGGTGATGATCGATCCATCACAACTTGAGCAAGTATTGATCAATCTGGTTGTTAATGCGCGGGATGCGATGCCTAACGGCGGGGAACTGACCATTCGCACGACCAGTCAATATCTTTCAGTCAATGATTTGCCACCATTGCGGCAAATCCAGGCCGGTAAGTACGTGCTGCTCTCGGTTTGCGATACCGGTGTAGGGATCGCCGAACAGATTCGGCCACACATCTTCGAGCCTTACTTTACGACCAAACCAATGGGCAAGGGTAGTGGGCTAGGACTGGCAATCTGCGATGGAATCGTCACTCAACATGGTGGGTTTCTCACCGTTGATAGTCAGCCGGGGCATGGAAGTTGCTTTACCGTTGCACTCCCGGCAGTGGTCACGGAATTGCAACAGGTTGTTAACATGCATACCGCGGATACAACAACAAATATAACCGGGCACGAAGTGATCTTGTTCGTGGAGGACGACCCGAACGTTCGCCAACTCGGCGTCCGGTTGTTACGCGAGCACGGCTATGCAGTGCTCGAAGCGAAGGACGCTAACGAAGCACTGCAATTGGCCCAACAGTACGGTGATAGGGTGCAGATTTTGATCACCGATGTGGTTTTGCCACACACCGATGGCTTAACCTTGGCTCGACAGCTCCAATCGGTATTACCACACCTCCATATCATCTTAATGTCAGGGTATCTCCAACGTATGCTCGCCGATGGTAGCACACCACCCTACCCGGTGCTCTCCAAACCGTTTAATCGTTATCAACTCTTATCGCTCATTCGGCAGACGATTGATCGAGTAGCATAAATACTGATACGTCAACCCCCGACCACAATAGTTCAACCTAGAGGTGATGTATGGAACAAATCGGAGGTATCATCATCGCCATTCTCGTAACCGGGTTGCTCGGTCTCATCGGATGGGCAGCTTGGCGCTATTGGCGCGAACAGATCAACATTTCACCCGAAGATGAAATGCTGACCCGCGAAATAGCCGAACTCAATGATCGGCAAGCGAATCGTATAAGTGATCGGCGCCTCCGTTCCGGCATTGACCCCGACGAAGCATGGCAGATTATGGTCCAACGCGGTCAACGCAACAGAGTATCACGACGTCGGTGATGGTAATCTGAGGGCATTCTGTAGCGATTCACGGCCGTGGGTCCAGACTACACATGCGCGGGGGCCTGATTACCGGCTTCTTCGGCGGCCCGCCGTACATTCACAAACAACAATATAATAAATCCACCAATGAAAAAGATGATCAGTGACACAATCGCTATGCGGTAACTTGCCGTGAACTGATAGGCAAGACCGAAAAGAAGCGGAGCTAACCAGCTTGTACCGCGCTCACCAACTTCATACAAGCTAAAGTACTCTGCTTCTTGCCCATCGGGAATCATAAGTGAGAAGATTGACCGACTGATTGCTTGGCTCCCGCCTAAAACTACTGCAATCGCCGCTCCCAATGCTACAAATTGCAGGTCATCATTGGCAGGCATCACGTAGGCATAAGCGACCACAGCCGTCCAAATGACGAGACTGCCCAGTAAGACACGTTTCGATCCTAAACGGCTTGCCAACGAACCAAAGGCTAATGCCCCGACAAACGCCACAAATTGTACCATGAGAATGGTAGCAATGCGCGTTGTTTCGCCAATACCCAACTCTTCCGCACCAAACTGTGCTGCCAAGGCGATCACTGCCTGTATCCCATCGTTGTAGAGCAAATACGCAGCTAAAAATAGTAAAGTTTGTGGATAATTCCGCATCTGACGTAACGTGTGGGCCAGTTGCCGAAACCCTATTGTCAGGTAATGTTCACCGGGGGGCAAACGACGAACTGCCCCACGATTACGGAGGGTTATCATCGGAATAAGTGTAAAAATCGCCCACCACATTCCTGCCGAGACAAGGCTAATCCGAACAGCCATGCTGCTCTCAACCCCAAGCGACTCGGCATTGAGAAAGAAAGCGAGATTTGCTGCCAATAGTAACCCACCCCCCAAATAGCCTAATGCCCATCCCTGCGACGAAACTGCATCACGCCGGTCAGGACTGGCAATGTCGGGGAGAAATGCGTTGTAAAAAACAACCGACGCACCAAAGGAAACATTCGCAATGAGAAAGAGAATCCCCCCCAGCAGGTAGTTATTGCCGTTGAGAAAGTAGAGGCCTATCGTTGCAAACGCACCAACATAGGCAAAAATGGCTAACATCTGCTTGCGGGCATTGGAATAATCGGCAATCGCACCGAGGACGGGTAAGAAGAAGACCTGCAACAATACTGAAAGCGAGACCACGTAGGGAAAAAACGATCCGGCTGCAACCGGAATACCGAACGGATAGACAAAACCGTTGGCATCCGCTGCATTTCTTGCCACCGCGGTTAGGTATGGCCCTAAAAAAACGGTAACGACCGTTGTGGAAAATGCCGAATTCGCCCAATCGTAGAAATACCAGCCGATCTGTTCACGCCGGTTATCGATTACGGCCGTCAATGTTGTCATGAATACACCTTCACCTTGCCACGTCACGCCCAACCCATAGGCTTACCGGCCTCACTGCCCTGTTCCCGATATTCGTGCTAATGCCTTGTGTGACGGTAGCATTGTACCATATAGCCCCGTAGTAAAAACAACAGCGGCAGTCATTGACTGCCGCTGACGCACTCCGCAGTGTATTGATGATGACTACCTCTCAATCTCGCTACTCATAAACTGGTACAATATCACCGCCAAGGCCACGACCACATCCCGTTGCAGAGCACTTGTATCCATACGTTTCAGCTCCAACTGGCAATACAGATCGTCAAGATATTTGCGAACTGAGGTCAAACTGAGTCGCGTCTGTTCAGCAATTTGCTTTGGTGTATAGTGTATCAGTTGTGCAACTCTGTACAGGCGCGGTGATAACTCGGCAATGCGCTGTGAGACTTGGCAAACAACCTCGCGTAGCTCTGGGTCCAGCGATTCGATGAATCGCTGGACACGTTGCATGGTTTTTCTCCTTTGTAGTTGCGATGATGCCTATCCCAAGGAAGGAGTTAACATGCACAACGTATTATCTCGGAATAGTTGTTCTCCTTTGTAGTTGCGATGATACCTATACGTTTGGCGTTTATTTTAGGATAGTATTTACATATTTTTACCTGATCTGCTATCAAGTCTAGCGTAACAAATGCACGATGGATAATCAAGGAAAAAATTTTTCCTTGTGAGAGCAACCAAGTGCATTCACGTGCAGTACCTCCGCCAACGGAGACAAAGTGGTTGGAAGAATGAACGAAGCAATATCCACAGCCGATGTCGGCCCAATGCCCTTATACTTCAGAAACATATCGCCGGCCTTGCCCATATGTACTTGGCTGTGCCCCTACGCTGCCGGTAACCAAAACCAAAACCGCGAGCCCCTATCGACCTCGCTCTCGACCCCAATCTGACCACCGTGTAAGGAGATGAGTCGCTCGGCAATCGCCAATCCCAAGCCACTCCCACCTTTTGCCCGACTACGACTATGGTCAGCCCGGTAGAAACGTTCAAAGACATGCGGCATATCTTCCGGAGCAATTCCACTACCGGTATCCGTTACACTGACCAAGACACCTTGCTCGTGAGCCGTGCTCGTGACCGTAATGTGCCCGCCTGCCGGTGTATACCGCAACGCATTGCTCAACAGATTCCGTACCACCTGTGCAATCCGTTCGTCATCAGCCATGACCAGCGGTATCTCAGGGACCAGCGCCACCTGCAAATCCACCCCCTGCACCTTTGCCAACTCGCGAAAGAGCGTAGCTTCGCGAGCCAACAGTTGATTGAGATCAAGCGGCTGGCAATGGAGGGTTAGTTGACCGGTATCTGCCAAAGATAATTCACGGAGATCGTCAACCAATCGGCGTAACCCAACGGTTGCTTCATAAATCTTCCCTACCTCTTCCCGACTTAACGGATACACATCATCGAGAATCGCACGTAGGTTCCCTTGGATGACCGTCAGCGGTGTGCGCAATTCGTGGGCAATATCGGCTATCATCTGCCGTCGTTGCTGGTTCGCCACGACCAATTCAGATGCCATCGCATTAAATACCTCTGCGACGCGCCTGATCTCTATCGGCCCCTCTACAACGGCCCGCGCGGTTAAGTGACCGTGACGTAGCTTGTCAACCGCTTGTGCAAGGTGCTGCAATGGCCGTATTAGCTGACGGGCAATGGCGATCCCGATCACAGCACCGGTCAGGGCCACTATCCCACCGGTGATCCAGATAAGTTCACGCAAGCGTTGCAGAAAAAGATCGGCTGCACGCGGCAATCGATTGCCCGCTGCCTGCACCACGAGGTAGCCAACCACTTGCCGATCAACGAGTATCGGTAGTGCGGCACGACGTTCGGTCGCATTCAGCGACTCGCCGACAATCGAATATGGATCGGCAACCACCCGACCGGTAGTGTCGGCCAATGCTAACAATGGGCGTTGGGCACCACCTTGACCATACCCGCCCCCCATACCACCCACCGACAACAACCGCTCAGCACCATCCCAACTGCCGTGCTGGGCATACCAGATCGCCAGTCGATCACTCAGTCCGCTCTCGGCAATCTGATTCTGGACCAGATACCGCCGAAAGCTACTATCGGCCAATCGGTCAATCGCTATCGCAAGAATACTTGTGACTACCAAAATGAGGGCGGCAAAGGCCACACTGAGTTGGATAACTAACCGATTCATACCGTTTCATACCGTGCGCAAACGATAACCGACCCCGTACACCGTCTCAATCACCGGCGCCGCGGGATCGTGTTCGAGCTTCTTCCGCAGATTCTTGATATGACTGTCTATCGTGCGCTCCAGCCCAGTTGCAGCATAACCTAACCCCTGTTCGAGCAGCTCAGCCCGCGTAAAAGCGTGTCCCGGATAGCGCATAAACAGGCTAAGCAGCGCAAACTCCGTAGGAGTCAACTCAAGTTCGTTACCACCTAGCCATGCCTGATGCCCATCGAGATCGAGCACGAGACTACCCTGCTCTAACCGATTACGCACCGTGCCACCACTTACACGTCGTAAAACGGCTTTCACCCGTGCCACCACTTCACGCGGATTAAACGGCTTGACAATGTAGTCGTCGGCCCCTAACTCTAGGCCGACAATACGGTCGGTATCATCGACACGGGCAGTGAGCATGATGATCGGGAGGCTCGCTGTAGCGGGATCAGACCGCAGCGAACGGGCTATTTCAAACCCATCTTCGTCCGGCAACATCAGATCGAGAATGACCAGATCGGGTCGTTCTCGACGGATGAGGCGACGCGCAGTCGCTCCATCGTATGCGCTCTCAACCCGAAAACCGGCTTGTTCGAGGTATGAGCGAACCAACCGCACAATACCGGGATCATCGTCAACCACCAACACAAAAGCCATAGCTCCTCCTGGTAGAGCATAGCAACAAACAAGCGTATGAACGAATGGCTACGATTGCCATTCGTTTCATTTACCTCAGTTGTTGACCTGTGATCGTACCGGCGACGTACTGGGCCGCAAACCACCCGGACCAAGTGGCGTGAAGGGTTGCATCAGTCGCGCTACTGTCATCGATTTGGCAATCGCGAGTTGCGCATCAGCTTGCGCTTGAGTAATTCGTCCGGCAGCAACGGCAGCGCTTAACCGCTCAGCACGACTTGCTACAAAGGTATCGACCACCGTCTGCGGATCGATCCCTACTGCCTTCAACTCATCGGCAATCGAACTACCATTGGTCATCAGACGTGCGACCAGCTCTTGTTGCGAGATCCCGAGCTGATTCGCAGCCACACCGATCAACGAGGTGTTCGTTATAACTCGGCCACCGTGACCGCCAATCACTGAATTGCCGTCTTGACCCGGTTGCATCCGCCCGCCACGCCCACCTTGCCCGGTACCATACGTACCCGGCGCCGGCACCGGAGTGGGTGATGGCCCAAACGGCCCCTGTGCAAAAGCCGGCATCACCACCATAAACACGATCATCGTTGCAAGTGCCCCCGCTACTGCTGCCATCACCAGACTTACTATGCGTTTCATGATGTCCCTCCTTGTATTATCTTGCTACGCTCGTGTCAGTCATCTTCTTCTGACACTTTCACTGTAGCAAGCACTTGTGGAGGACTGATGGAGAAGCCACGGATGAGTCGTCGAACTATGCGCACAAAGAAGGGCCGGTGCTATGGTATCATACCAAGCGAATCGTTTACCTGATCCGACCGTTTGAAATCTAAGGAGTAGTAGTCGCTATGACGCGTTTAAGTGAAGCCGAAATCACTGAGCACCTGGCCCAACGCCCTGATTGGAGCCTCGAACATAATAACGAGATCGTCCGCACCTTCCGCCTCGCCAACTTCCCGGCAGCAATTGCCTTCGTGACCCACGTCGCTTTTCTGGCCGAAGCTGCCGGCCATCATCCCGACATCGACATTCGTTACAACCGCGTGCGAATTGCCTTGACGACACACGACGCCGGCGGGTTGACCGAAAAGGATTTTGCGCTCGCTGCGGCAATTGACGAGATTCTCGGCTAATGCCATCGATCACAACCACAGCCGGTGATCTGTTTGTGATGCGACGTGGTACCGCCGGGCCGCCGTTAATTTGTATTCACGGCGCCGGCGGCAGTGCCCGGCATTGGGGGCTTTTGCTCGAACCGCTCGCCGCCGTCGCTCAAGTCTATGCGGTGGATTTACCCGGCCATGGTCGCTCGCCGCGGATTAATGAAGCGTCAATTACTACCTACACGCAGGTTATTGCCGCATTGCACACTGCCCTCGCCTTACCACCGGCAATTGTCGTCGGACACTCGATGGGCGGTGCCATTGCCCTCCAACTCGCCATTGAGCAACCACAGCTCGTAGCCGGTTTAGGGTTGGTGAGTAGTGCGGCCCGTCTGCGTGTTGCCCCGGCGCTGCTGGCCGGGCTGGCCGGTGATGCTCAATCCCGCCATGAAGCTATGACAATGCTGGTCACCTGGCTCTTTAGTCCCTATGCCGATCCGGCACTTCGCGCCGAAGCTGCCGATGAATACGCTACCCTCGACCCAACCGTTCTACTGGCCGATCTCCAGGCCTGTGATGGGTTTGATGTACGTTCTAAGATCGCGGCCATCCGCTGCCCGGCCCTCGTCGTTACCGGCAGCGAAGATCGACTGACACCACCGAAGCTTGGTGCCGAATTGGCAGCCGGTTTGGGGGTTGCCCATCAGATCCTCGATGGGGTTGGTCATATGCCAATGCGTGAAGCGCCGGAACGACTCGGTCAACTCTTAAGCACATTCGTTGCAACGTTTGCCTAAGCGCGCCGGCTCGCTTAGAATGAAAACAGAGTCAGCGCCAACGCAATAGACAGGAGGCGGTCATGGAGTTCCAGCTTACTGAAGATCAGATCATGCTCCGGGATATGGTGCGCCAGTTTGCCGAGAAAGAGGCGAAACCGACGGTCGCTGAACGTGATGAACACGCAATTTGGCCGACCGATTTGGTGAAAAAGATGGGTGAACTCGGCCTCATGGGCGTGGCAGTAAGTGAAGAGTATGGCGGCGCCGGCATGGATTATGTCTCGTATGCGATTGTGATCGAGGAGCTATCGCGGGTCGATGCCTCGCTCGGTGTGATCGCCTCAGTTAATAATTCGCTTGTCTGCTACGGGATCGAGAAGTTCGGTACCGAAGAGCAAAAGCGTGAGCTGCTGACCCCGCTGGCCAGTGGCCGTATGCTGGGTGCCTTTTCACTCAGTGAACCGGGTGCCGGCTCCGACGCGGCTGCGCAGCGTACAACCGCCGTGCGCGATGGTGATTACTATATCATCAATGGTGTCAAGAATTGGGTAACTAACGGCGACCACGCCGATACCATTATTCTGATGGCGATGACCGATCCGAGCAAAGGGACAAAGGGGATTACCGCCTTTCTCGTCGATACCCACGCTCCCGGTTGTCGTGTAGTGAAGGTCGAAAATAAACTAGGTATTCGCAGTGCGCACAGTTGTCAGATGGCCTACGACGATTATCGGCTACCGGCGTGGCGACGACTCGGCGAAGAGGGCCAAGGCTTTAAGATCGCCATGACGATCCTCAACGCCGGTCGTATCGGGATCGCAGCACAGGCGGTCGGTATTGCCCAAGGCGCGTATGAAGCGGCTCTCGCCTACAGTAAGGTGCGCGAGCAGTTCGGTAAGCCGATCCACGAGTTCCAAGCCGTTGGCTTTACACTGGCCGATATGGCGACCCGCATCAAAGCCGCGCGCTTGCTTACGTATGAAGCCGCTTGGCGTAAAGATAAGGGCCTCGATTTCATCAAAGATGCCTCGATGGCCAAGCTGTTCGCTTCGGAGACGGCAATGTGGGTGGCGACGAAAGCCGTCCAATTACACGGTTCTAACGGTTACTCGAAAGAGTATCCGGTCGAACGCTTCTTCCGTGATGCCAAGATTACCGAGATCTACGAGGGGACTAGCGAGATTCAACGTCTGGTGATTAGTCGCGAAATCGTGCGCTGATCACACGAATGGAGAACGTTTAGCAAACGCAACGGTGCGAAACGTAAGCATGTTCGCGGGAAGAACCGGCTTACGACTTTGCGCCGTTGTGTTTAATTCTGTCTCGATATGCGTCTGATCCTTATCCGACACGGCGAAACACCGTGGAATCGAACCTTACAGTATCAGGGCCATGCGCCCATCCCGCTCAACGAGCGTGGTCGTGAGCAGGCCCGACGTGTTGCCTACCGACTGGCCCGGAGTGGGGCAGTCGCAATCTACAGTAGCGATCTCCCACGTGCATGGGAAACGGCGGAGATCATCGGCGAACACCTCCGGCTTCGCCCCGTCGCGATGTCTGAGTGGCGTGAAATTGATGTTGGTTTGTGGGAAGGGCTGACACCCGAAGAACTGTATCAGCGCTTCCCCGACCATATGTGGGAATATGACCGTGATCCGGCGCGCACGGTGCGGCTCGGTGGTGAGAGTTACGCCCAATTGCAAGCAAGGGTGCTACGCGCATTTCAACAGATCGAGTCTGCCCATCAATCCGGTGAAACGATTATCGTGGTGTCTCATGGCGGCTCGATCCGGGCCTTGATGTGCCACATTATCGGCCTCGACCTTGCCAATTTTGGAAAACTCTGGCTCGACAATGGCTCGTTGAGCGAAATCGTCCGCGGGCGAAGTGGCTGGCGGCTGTTACGGATGAACGATGTCGCCCACCTTGAAGATTTGGTGGTAGAAGGCGGCGAGTGAAACCATGAGCGGACGAACTACTGCTGGAGAACACGATCTGTTGTCGGCAAACATTCGAGCATTGGGCGATATGCTGGGTCGGGTTATCACCGAGCAAAGCGGCGCCGCAACGTTTGAACTGGTCGAACGGGTGCGCTTGATGGCAAAAGAACTACGCAACGGCGCTCCACCATCGGGTACGCACGTGTTGCAAGACCTCATTGCCGGGCTGAGCTTACCCCAATTGCGCAACTTGGTCAAAGCGTTTACCCTGTATTTCGGGTTGGTCAATCTGGCCGAAGGTGTTGAACAATTGCGTGTCCTGCGCAGTCGCGACCTCCGTAATGCACCGGCCCCTCGCGCCGAGAGTATTGCGGATGCGATTGAGCTGCTGAAACGCCACGGAGTGCCGGCTGCCGCGATCCAAGAGTGGATCGACCAGGCCCTGATTATGCCGGTATTTACCGCTCACCCTACCGAATCACGCCGACGAACCATCCTGATCAAATTACGCCGGATTTTTGATACGTTGATTGATTTGACCTTTGGTGAACGGTTGGTTCTCCCATCGGATCGTCAATCAGCACTCACTCGTATCGAACGCGAGACGGTTGGTCTGTGGCAGTCCGATGATGTACGCAATCGCCGACCATCGGTCCTTGATGAAGTTGAAAACGGTCTGTTCTATTTTCAAACCGTACTTTGGGATTTGATCCCGGAGATTTATCGCGAAACTGCCAACGCACTGGCAACAGCATATCCCGACCACCGATGGCAACTACCACCGTTCTTACGATTCGGGAGCTGGATGGGTGGCGACCGTGATGGTAATCCTTTCGTGACGCCTGAAGTGACGGTTGAAACGGTGCGTTTGATGCGTAGCGCGATGTTGCGCTATCTGATTAACGGTATTGATCGCTTGATCACCGATCTGAGTCAGTCGGTACAGCAAGTGCCGGTCGATCAGGCCATATTTGACCGGATCGCTGAATATCACGAGCTGATGCCAGACGCGGCCGCTACGCTTAACCCCCACTACCGCTGCGAACCGTACCGGCAATTATGTCACTTTATTCAGGCCCGGCTCCAAAACACTCTCCATCACACACTTAGTCATACGCCGCGCTGGGGGGCCGATCCACCACCGCCACGCCTGCCAACGATCTACTATCACAGTCGTGAACTACTCGTCGATCTTGATCTGATCGATACCAGCCTTCGTCGTCACGGCGGGGCTATCATTGCCGACGGTCTACTGCGCGATCTACGTACAAACGTGGCCGTATGTCGGCTCCACACTGCAACCCTCGACGTGCGCCAACACGCAAGCCGCCATACCGAAGCACTCACCGAGATCCTTGCCGGCGCCGGTGTGGTCGCCAACTACGCTGCACTTGATGAATGTGAGCGCGTTGCTGTGTTGAGCACCGAGATCCGCCGGCCCCGCCCGCTTACTCCGAGCCGACTCGGTCATTTCAGTCCAGCTACCGCCGAGACGGTACAGACATTTCGGATGCTGGCGGCTATTAGCGAGCAACTCGATCCCGAAATCTTCCAGACCTATATCATTTCAACCACCAGCCAGGTGAGTGATCTGCTGGCCGTCTTGCTCTTTTGCCGCGATGCCGGTCTGTACCAACCCGACCAGTACAGCCGGTTGGATATCGTACCGCTGTTCGAGACAGGCGAAGATTTGCAACGTGCCCCATTAATCCTCGATGAGCTACTCCAGTTGCCGGTCTACCGTGAGCATTTGGCATTGCGCGATAATCTGCAAGAGGTGATGCTCGGTTATTCCGATAGTAACAAAGAGGGTGGTTTTTTGGCTGCCAATTGGGCACTGTATCGCGCTCAAATCGAGTTGAATACCGTGACTGAACGCCACGGTGTTCGCCTCCGCTTCTTCCACGGGCGTGGTGGCGCGGTTGGTCGCGGTGGTGGACCGGCGGGTCAGGCAATCCTCGCTCAACCTCCCGGTACGCTCCACGGTCAGATTAAGGTTACCAATCAAGGTGAAGTCATCTCCGATCGCTATCTCGATCCGCGTACCGCTCATCGCCACCTCGAACAGGTGGTGAATGCAGTGTTGCGCGCTGGCTTCCCCGGTATCGCCCGATCACCGGAACCGGCTTGGCTGGAGGCAATGGAACAGATGGCGCACACGGCGCGAACCGTGTATCGCCGGTTAGTGTACGAAGACCCTGATTTTCTGACCTATTTCCGCAATGCTACGCCGGTCGCCGAGTTGAGTCGCCTGCGGATCGGCTCACGTCCGGTCTCACGCCGTAAAAGTGACCGGATCGAAGACCTCCGCGCTATTCCGTGGGTCTTTAGCTGGATGCAAACCCGCCATACTCTGCCGGGTTGGTTTGGGCTGGGGAGTGCGCTGAGCGAGTTCGTCGCCGCCGACCCGCACCATCTTTACGTGCTGCGGGCAATGTACCGACACTGGCCCTTCTTTACTACCCTGCTCGATAATGCGCAGATGATCCTGCTCAAAGCCGATATGAGCATCGCACGCAGTTATGCCGGTCTTGTTCCCGATCAGGAGTTGGCTGCGCGGATTTTTGAACAGATCGAAGCCGAATATCGGCGTACCGAACGCATGATCTGCCAAATTACCGAGCGTCAAGAATTGCTCGCACACCAACCGGTGCTGCAACGAGCCATTCGACGGCGTAATCCCTATATCGATCCGCTCAGCTATATTCAGATCGAGCTGCTCCGCCGAATCCGTAACGCACCACCGGAAGATCAGGATGAAATAGAGACGGTACTGCTGATGTCGATTAACGGCATTGCAGCCGGTTTGAAGAACACAGGCTAATGCGTACTCAACGACTCGATACATCGCCACAGTCTATCGCCGTGGCGGCCGAATTGCTTCGGCACGGTGAATTAGTGGCATTTCCAACCGAGACTGTTTACGGGTTGGGTGGTCATGCGCTCGATCAAGCCGCCGTAGCGGCGATCTTTGCTGCTAAAGGCCGTCCGACCAGCGATCCGTTAATCGTCCATCTCGCTACCGCCGCAGACCTACCACGTGTCGCGGTCGACATCCCACCGTTAGCAACCGAGCTGGCAACACACTTCTGGCCTGGTCCACTCACCCTGATTGTGCCGCGCCATCCGCACGTACCGCGCACAGTTACCGCCGGACGTGAGACGGTTGCCGTGCGGGTGCCTTCTCATCCGATTGCCCACGCTCTGCTGGTCGCCGCTGGTGTGCCGGTTGCAGCACCGAGTGCTAATCGCTTCGGTCACACAAGCCCGACTACCGCCGATCACGTCCTCGCCGATCTCGACGGGCGTATTGCGGCGATTATCGATGGTGGTCCCACACCCATCGGTATCGAGTCGACCGTTCTCGATTGCACCACCAATCCGCCGACACTGCTCCGTCCGGGTGGGATTAGTTTGGAAGCATTGACTGCGATGGCCGGACCTATCCAAACCTATCACCGCACTACGGACAGGAGCGAAACAGGTTTAGTCTCACCTGGGCTTCTCGACCGCCACTACGCGCCCGACCACGAACTATGGTTGTTCAGTGGGCCACCGACGGCAGTGCTCCACCGGTTGCGCAGTGAAGCCGAAACAGCACTTGCTGCCGGTCTACGGATCGGTCTCTTGTTACCGGCTGAAGACCTCGTTTTGTTTGATGATCTCCCGGTTGAGATGGAATCGCTGGGGCCGGTGACCGAGCCAGAAACGATGGCTCAACGACTCTACGCGGCCCTGCGCGCTCTTGATGCTCGTCACCCAGATCGGATACTTACCCGCGATCTCGACGAATCTGGTCTTGGTCGGGCCATATGTGACCGTTTGCGCCGAGCAGCGGCGCGGTTGGTTATTGTCTGAGGTTCGGACATGAGGTAGGATACCCAAGTTAAAAGTGAGGAGCCTTACGTTTAAAGGAGTCTCCTAATGTGATACGCCCAGTTTTGCAACGTCGCTGCAATGCCCACATTACCGCCGACATCGCGCGCGTACCCCAAGCCTACACAATGGCGAATGGGGAGGCCAGAACGACGGCAAGACGCGGGGGGTTGGGCGCTAGTGATAGCCACCCCTCCTCATCCACGACAATAGTCACCTGACCGTGGCATAGCGCACGCCATTGCCTTACCTGTCATGTCGTGTGCCGCGCATCATCCCCTTCCCGGTCATATCTCGTTCCGCGCCCAATCCCCTTCCCGGTCATATCTCGTTCCGCGCCATCCACTCACCTGTCATGTCGAGCGAAGCGAGACATCTTCAACAA
>NZ_JBWGQH010000014.1:3143-110242 GCF_056331925.1 Chloroflexus sp. | reverse complement strand
AACAGGGGTGTACTGGCTTTGGGACGCTGCGCAGCCTCTTTGTCCATCACGCAGTCTCCCTACTCGCAGGAGGGTAGGCAGTTACGATTTTGATCTGTAACTATTTAATCATACAATCCGTACTACAGTGGCTCGTTACAAGCTGTGTCCGTGGGAACATTCTTACGATCACCACAGCAAAAAATACTGCTCTTCTAAGCGATAAGGAGCCATCGGATCATAGCATCATCGGTGCGCCAGACCTACGTATCCCCGCCGATCAGTTCATCCGCAGCAGCCAACAATTGTGCGATCCGTTCTAGAGGCGTATTCTTGCTCTTGAGATAGAGTTCGAGCGCGTGTCGTGGTGTAAGACCGGCACGCAACGCTTCAGCAACCCCGGCGAATCGCTGACGAACCGGACGTTCGATATCAAACACAATTGCCGCAATCACTGCCGCACCGGCCTCACGTAACCATTCACGCACGTGGTCTTCACGCAGCAACGTTGCCTGTTCGCGTGACAGTTGCACTTCAACGCGAACCACTGCTTCGCGCAGATCGTGACGATTGATGACGGCACGCAACGCCCCCACCGGATCGCTACTTCGACGCAGATCACGTTCGATACTAACGAACGGGCGTGCCGATAGTTGCACAAATTGCCAGCGTGTTTGTCCCGGCTCCAGCTCAACCAGCACACATCCTTTCGGCTCATCACGTTCACCAAAATCGATCCGCTCGATGCTGCCGGGATAAACAACCGGTGGCCGTTCACCAAGCACCTGATGACGATGAATGTGGCCGAGGGCAACATAATCGACACCGGGCAGAGCCAAGGCCGAACGCGGTAAGCTGAGATCACGACCCAAGATCATCGCCCGCTCAGACCCCAATTGCGCACCTTCGACCGTTCCATGAAAGGCGACCACCGTCGGTATCGTTGCATCGCACTCAGCCACCGCCCGTTCAATAAACTGCTCCAATCGACGACGTAATTCATATTCAATCGTCGCGAATGACACACCGACCATTTCGTCGCGGGTGAGCAACATTTGGCGCGTCACCCACGGCACTGCAATCAGTTGCAGATCGCCACTGCGCGTGGGAAGCCGATACCGACGCAGGCGGTCGGCCACCGTCACCCCTTCGAGGGCCAATGTGGCAAAAATCTCTACTGAGTGAGCGCGCCCTTGCGCCGGTGAGATGTCGTGATTACCGGTAAGGATCACCACCGCTACGCCGGCGTCGCGTAAACGGCGGATGCGCGTCGCAAACTCGCGCTGCACCGTAGGGTTAGGTGAACGGTTTTTATACACATCACCGGCAATCAGGCAAAGATCGATCTGATGATCAAGCCCAACCGTAATTGCCTCGTCAAGTCGGTCAAGATAATCAATCAGACGGGAATGCAAGCCGCGGCGCGGATCGGGCGCACCATAATTTTCGATCCCGAGATGCAAGTCGGCAAGGTGTAACATGCGGATCATGCATATCCTCTCTTGCGGGCAGTGGCAACATCAGCGCACCACACGCAACGTAAAGGGCGACGTCGTGCGTCGCCCCCTTGTCCACTGGGTGTTACTTTGGACAATGGAGAGTCGGCCATCGTGGCAATAACCACGAGCGTGGTAACCAGATCAGAACTGACCGGCGAAATGACATGCCACCCAATGCCCTTTGCGCTTCTCCTCAAACGCCGGTTCCTGCTCTTTACAGATGCTCTTGGCAATCCAGCAACGCGGATGGAAGCGACAACCGCTTGGTGGATTGATCGGACTCGGCACATCACCTTGCAAGACGATCCGTTCGCGCTTCACAAACGGGTTCGGATGGGGAATGGCCGAAATCAACGCTTTCGTATAGGGATGGAGCGGCTCACGAAACAGTTCAACGCTCGTCGTCAGCTCAACCATCTTCCCCAAATACATCACCCCAACCCGATCCGAGATATGCTCGACTACTGCGAGATTATGCGCAATGAACAGGTAAGTCAGACCAAACTCACGCTGGAGCGAGCGTAGCAAATTGAGCACTTGCGACTGGATCGACACATCAAGTGCCGAGACCGGCTCATCGCAGACGATCAGTTTTGGCTCCATAATCAGCGCTCGCGCAATTCCGATACGCTGGCGCTGACCGCCGGAAAACTCATGGGGAAAACGGGTCATGTGTGAAGCGCTCAAGCCAACCTTCGCCAACACTTCACGCACCCGTTCACGCCGTTCGGCCGGTGTCCCAATGCCGTGGATCACCAAACCTTCGGCGACACTCTCACCAATCGTAATGCGGGGATCGAGCGAAGCATAAGGGTCTTGGAAAATGATCTGCATATCGCGGCGCAGTGCCTTCATCTGCCGGCCACTCGCCCGTATCACATCTTGCCCCTCAAAGACTACCTCGCCAGACGTTGCCCGCTCGAGACGCAGCACAGTACGGCCGGTCGTTGTTTTACCACAACCACTCTCACCGACCAAACCGAGCGTCTCACCACGTTTAACGGTAAAGCTCACATCATCAACGGCCCGCACTTCAGCGATTGTGCGCCGCAAAAAACCACCCTTAATGGGGAAGTATTTCTTGAGATGACGTACCTCAAGTAACGTATCGTTCGCCGGTTGCACCACCGGAGTAGTCATTGCCCTCACTCCATGTATCAAAAGCTTTAGCGTCTGCGCGCCATTGTCTCAATCTGCATACAACCAACAGCGCACCCGTCGATTCGATCCCAGCTCGATCATTGGTGGTGGCTGGTCACACTTCTCGAAGCGCTTGCTACACCGTGACGCAAAGCGACAACCCTTCGGGGGATTGATCAGGCTCGGCACCGTCCCGGGAATTACCTCGAGTTCCTCACGTTCATCACCGAGCACCGGCATCGAATTCAGCAAGCCACGAGTATACGGATGCTTCGGATCGCTAAATAGGGACTGCACATCGGCATACTCGACTACCTGGCCGGCGTACATCACCACCACACTATCGGCCATTTCGGCAATCACCCCCATATCGTGAGTGATCAACATAATAGCCGTCTCGATCTTCTCACGCAACTCACGCATGAGGTCGAGGATCTGGGCTTGAATAGTCACATCGAGCGCCGTTGTCGGCTCATCGGCAATCAACAATTCAGGGTTACAGGCCAATGCCATCGCGATCATCACCCGTTGGCACTGACCCCCGGACAATTCATGCGGATACTGACGCATCCGCCGCTGTGGATCGGGCAAGCCAACCATCGAAAGGAGTTCGACACAGCGCTTTTGCGCCTCTTCGCCTTTCAGGCCCTGATGTATTTCCAGCGTCTCGATAATCTGATCGCCGATGCGGAAGACCGGATTCAGCGCTGTCGTCGGTTGCTGAAAGATCATAGCAATCCGATCACCGCGCAACTTCCGCATCTCTTCCGGCTCAAGCGTCAGCAGATCGATCCCATCGAAAATAATCTTTCCTTCGACGATCCGTCCGGGCGGACTCACCAACCGCATAATCGAGAGTGAGGTTACACTCTTGCCTGATCCCGACTCACCGACAATACCGAGGGTTTCGCCGCGGCGCAAGACAAAATCGACACCATCGACCGCCTGCACCACACCCTCTTCGGTAAAGAAATAGGTCTTCAAACCCTCCACACGTAGCAGTTCTATACCACGTCGGCCGGTTGGGCGCGCCGCGCCCGCTACAACACGAGACTCGGTAGCCACAGGTACTCCATCTATATTCAGCGCTTACGCTCTGTTAGCCGCGCTGCCGCGGATCGAGCGCATCACGCAAACCATCACCGATATAGTTAATCGCAATTGAGGCCACAAGAATGGGTAATGCCGGGATCAGCGGCATCCACGGATACTGAAACATATAGCTCTGCGCATAGCCGAGCATATTACCCCACGTTGGCGTCGGGTCTTGGATGCCGAAGCCGAGAAAACTCAGCGCCGACTCAGCCACCAACGTTCCATTTACACCGAGGGTAAAATCGACGATCATCGGTGGCAATGCGTTAGGAAACACATGGCGGAAGAGAATGCGCGCATTGCTTGCGCCGAGGGCACGAGCCGACTCGATATAGACATTCTCGCGCACCGAAAGCACCATCCCCCGCATCAGACGGGCCGTTCCCGTCCAACCAAAAAATGCCAACACCAAAATCACGGCAAAAATAATCCTGGCTTCACGCTCGGAAACAGCAAACAGAAAGGCCAACAATGAAGCCCCCCAGTCGGGTAATGGCACTGCATTGATATTTTGCACCAAAATCGCCGATAAAATCAGCAAGAGCAGTAACGTCGGGAAGGTCGCCACGATCTCAAGGGTGCGGCTAATGATAGTATCAACCCAGCTGCCGAAATATCCGGCCAGCATACCAAGCAAAATACCAATTGTCGACGCGATAAACGTCGCCGTAAATGCAGTTCCCAGTGACACCCGTGAAGCGTACAGCAGGCGTGTCGCGTAATCACGGCCAAGATGATCGGTACCGAGAATATGCAGACCGCCATCGGCATCAACGCCCATTGGTGTGAGGAAACGACCGGTAAGATTAGGGGTATCGCGTTCGTAAGGTGCGATCAGCGGGGCTGCGGCTGAAAGCAAGAGCAGCGCTGCCAAGAGACCGACACAAAACATTGCCAGCCGATGACGGCGAAAGCGCCGCAAGACAATCGCCCACTGCCCTTCCGAACGTCGGGGGGCGACTTCTTCAAGCGGCACAGCAGTTGTGCTGGTGGCCATTCAATACTCTCCTCGTGTTGATGAACCTATCCCGGCCTCATTGCCGGCAGTAATCTATATGATACCGTACTTTCATCGAGTATGCAGCATAGGTACATTACGTCAAGCGAATCCGTGGGTCAACCACCGTATACAGAATATCGGTGATCAGAATGCCGATCAATAACAGCACCACGTTGATAATCAGCAAAGCCATCACCACATTATAATCGTTACGACCGAGGGCATCAATAAACAAACGACCGATACCTGGCCAATTGAAGACAGTCTCGGTAATCAACGCCCCACTAAAGAGGGCCACCAAAATCCCGGCCAGTAGAGTCACAAACGGAATAAGTGAATTGCGCAGGGCGTGCTTCAAGATAACTACCCGCTCGGCTACACCCTTTGCGCGAGCAGTGCGCACATAATCAAGACTCAAGACCTCGAGCATACTACCGCGCACAAAGCGGCTCCAACCGGCAATATTGATGAATGTCAACACGCCACACGGCATCAAGAACCGCAAGAAACGGTCGAGCAACGAACCGGCCTGCACTGTCCCGATCAGCGGGATCGTATAATCGCGTACTCCTACTGCATCACCGGGGGGCAAATACGGCAAACCGGCATTCTTCGCCAACACCGAGAAGAGCAAAATCGCAAAAATACCGAAGACAAAGCTCGGCAGTGATGCACCGATAAAGGCGACGGTTGTCATAATGTAGTCAAAGCGCGAATACTGTTTTACTGCCGAATAAACGCCGACCGGTACCGCGATGAGGATCGAAAGTAAGATCGACGTCCCCATGAGATATAGGGTATACGGCAAGCGGGTCATAATCAAATCGATCACCGGTCGGCCACGCAGCATCACCTGTGAGATACCAAAATCACCAAAGACAATACCACGACTCACCTTCCGGCCTTCGAGATCGGCCATTGTCACGGGAACTTCGCAACCCTCTTCCACCACCTCGATCCGCCCATCGGGGTAGCGGAGGCGCACCTGGCCGGGCACCGCACAGCCCACCTGCCAATCGGCTCCGATCCCACCAGGGAGTGGCCCGGCCGGCCAACCGATCAACCAGCGGGTAAAGCGAAACGGCAAATAGATATCCAATTCAAACCGTTCGCGGACACGGCGAATATCATCTTCAGAAATACGATTTTGCCCGGCATTTTGACGTTCGGCCAGTAGCTGATCAATCGGCCCACCGGGAACCAGGTACAACAAACCATACGAACAAATTGCTGCGATCAGTGCCACGAGCAGCATTTGTACGAAACGGCGGGCAAGATAACCTGCCATAGGACACTCCTCAAGGGTGGGGAAAGACCAATCGCGGTGCAACGCGAGAGGCTAACCACAGGTATTACGTCTATCAATGCTACACGTGAAGCAAGCGCGGCGATGAGCAAAGATTTGCCCACCGCCGTGCCACTAAGTAGGTAGAACCACTTACTTGGTGAAGAGGTTCATATCGATGTGCTCCCACGTCGGGCTGGCGACCACGAAGGCCTGGATCTCACCACGGTTGCCAGCTTCAATCACGGTTTGTACTTCGGCGCCGGCGCCCAACGTCTCACTACCCAGCACGTCAACTTCACCGGTCAATAACTGGGCTACCGCTTGATTGGTATCGGCGATGAACTTGATAATCACCCGCTTGATCTTTACCTCACCCTTATAGTAGTTGGGGTTGGCCTCAAAGGTCATGCTCTGGCCCTTCACCCACTCCTTCAGGATGTAGGGGCCATTGCTGAGCGGGCGCTCGATGATCTCCGGCAAATTCTGCCACTCGGCAGCCGGCACATCGGCCAGCTTGCGACCATCACTCAACACCTGGTGCGACGGATAGGCACCCAAACCGGCACCGGCAAAGTAGGTCGGCCACTGGACACCAGGGTGGAAGGTAACCGTATACTCGGTGTCACTCTTGAAATCAATGCTCTTAATCGAGTTGCAGTATGTCAGCGAGGTCGCACCCGAATCCGGATCGCAGTTGATCTTGTAGGCCAGCTCGAAGTCGGCCTTCTTCAGCGGCTCACCGTCTTCCCATTTAATGCCCGAGATCCACTTATCGGTGACGGTCAGTTGCTTCATCTTGACCGTGCCACTCTGATAGGTGATGGTCTCACCATCAGCGGTGACGATCTCGACACCAGGAGCCAGCGGTACAGCCTCGCCATCAGTGTTCCAAACAATATCACCTTCTTTGACCTCGACATCGGCATTGGTCGCTCGACCACTCTCGATAGTCGAGAGGCCATCAAGACCCACCGGCTGGTAGTCGTAGTCATAAGTGGTTGTTGCCGGAACGCCCAGCAGGTTGACCGCAACGCGCTGTACCGCTGCGCTCTCGATTAGGCTCCACATCGTCTGCGGCTCTTGGGTGAAGCCCAGCACAATTGTGTCACCGTTATCGGTCAGTTCCCACTCATCGGCGTTAGCCGTGTAGTACTCGGTCGGATTAGGCTTAAAGTTCTTCAGCCGGTTGGTAGCAGCATACGCCTCGAGACGGTTGAAGAGGGGCAAGCTCACCATATCCTTGGTGAACTCTTCCTGCACGATCGCATACTGGCGGATGCGCTCGGCCCGGTCGAGGGTGTTGTTCGCAGCAATGATCGCGCGGCTAGCCCGCTCGTTGCACCAGCCCATGTAGTTCTGGCCCTCCCAGTTGTTGGAAGGTAGCGGGATCTGGTTACAGGCATAGAGTGTCTGACCACCGGGGTCGGCCTGACCAACCCAGGCGAAGGCACCCAACTCAAAGTCGCGACGGCGCAGACCGGTGCTGCTCCCGAACCACCACGAAGCTGGGGCGTAAGTCGGGATAATCTGGATACCACACGCTGCCATCTGGCGGATGAAGACCGCCGACCATGTCTGGCGGAACTGAGCGTTCGTAGTGGTGAAGCTCAACGACAACGGCTCACCATTCGCGTTCACTCGCACCGAAGCACCTTCCGGCAACTTCCAGCCGGCCTCCTCAAGTAGCGCCTTACCCTTTTCGGGATCAAACGGGTAAACGGTGATGTTCTCCTTCGCCGCCGCCCAGTGCGCTTTCGGCAGGAAGGTATCCATCAACAAGTTCTCTTGCTGCTCAGGGGTGAGATAGGGATACACCGACTGAATCAGTTCAGGGCGGTTGGTGCAATACGCAATCGCCTGCCGTACTCGCACATCACTCAAAATCGGGTGCGGGGTGGTGTATTGCTCGGCCTTCACCTCTTCGGTGACAACGACCGTCTCGCGCACCGGCTCGGCCGTCTGCACGACGACCACCGTCTCACGGATAACCTGGGGTTGAGCAGCACCACCACCACAAGCCGCCAACATAGGAATGATCATTGCCATTGTCGTCGCAACGGCTATGATCCGTTTGGTAAAGCTAGCCATCTGTCTTTGTCCTCCTTGACACTGAGGGCAACGAAACCAACGGTTTCCAGTCTTGTGCTATTGCTCTGCCGATTGGCCGCTCCATTGCGTTCTAAGTTCGCCGCATCACCCCCTTTCCAGATCCTGCATGCCATAGATGCCCAACTACAAAGATGCACTACCGAGCTAGAACACTAGCCCTTTTTTGTGGACGAACGTGTAGCATGAGGCGAGGTGCGGCGACAATCGCGAGCATTGGTGACGAAGACTGTACATCGTTAGGCGGGATTATAACGGTTGTTTCTGCGACTGTCAACCACGGCAACAAATTTGCAGAATATATGTATCTACATTTTACTATGCTTGTGCACCATTCACAAATGAATGCAAGACATCTTCCGGTGACTTCGAGATTATGTATCTACGTTTTTACTATGCTTGCGCGCCATAGCTAGCCATGTTATGATCGGGGCACTGGCAAGCGACAGCAGGAATGCTATGGTTTCGGCACAGGCACCGCAGCTTATCTTGGCTTCAGCCTCACCGCGCCGACGTGAATTGCTGGCACGTCTAGGTGTTGGCTACACGTGGGTAGCGAGTACGGCTGAGGATCATCCGCCACCACCTCTGCCCAACTTGCGCGAACACCTTCCTCCGCTACCGGTTGACCTGCCGGCAGATGATCACCCTACGCTGGTCGCCTGGCGAAAGGCAGACGATATTAGTCGCCAGCACCCAGATGCGATGGTGTTGGCTGCCGATACCGAAGTTGTTATCGATGGTATGGTGCTTGGTAAGCCTCATGATGAAGACCATGCCCGTGCGATGATCCGCCGCTTGGCCGGGCGAACACATACGGTACTCACCGGGTTATGTTTGCTTATGCCGCTCACATTTGGTGTTGATGGAATCGTCTATGAGAGACGGCGAGCATTGTTCGATCTGGTTGCCAGCCGAGTACGATTCCGTTCGCTGAGCGATGAGGAGATCGCTGCGTATGTCGCCTTGGGTGAGTCGCTTGATAAGGCGGGGGGATATGGCTTGCAGAGTGGTGGTGCAGCTCTGATCGCATCTATCGAAGGGAGCTACACGAATGTCGTAGGATTCCCCCTCCTGGCGGTAGCCCGTTTGCTCCGAACTGCCGGCATTACCCCACCCGTTGATCCGATACAGGCATATGCGACATGGTTGCGCAGTCAGGGAAAGGAACCGGCGCCATGGCCAACTCAACCGTAGTTGCGAAACTGTTGATCGTCGATGACCATCCGCTCTTTCGACAAGGCGTGCGCTGGGCGCTTTCGTACGAACCGGCTATTCAGATCGTGGGCGAAACTGCCAACGGTGAAGAAGCATTACGCTGGTTAGCTCAAGTCGATCCGAGCCTCGAACCGAATGTGGTATTGGTTGATCTGAACTTACCCGGTATGAGCGGTCTCGAACTGACCCGTCAGATTCGCCGGCAATATGCGAGTATTGCAGTTGTTATGCTCAGCATGCACGAAAATGACGAGGCGGCGTTCAATGCACTACGTGCGGGAGCAGCCGCGTATCGCTCAAAAGACATTAAACCGGCAGCACTGGCCGACATCATTCGTCGGGTCGCACGTGGCGAGTACGTAATCAACGATGTACTGCTGGAGGAACCGCGCATTGCCGGTCGTATCCTTTCGCAGTTCCGCAGCTTACCTGAAGTACAAACGCTGTCCGGCGAGCTTGGCATGCCGATTTTTACCCCGCTCAGTGAACGCGAGATTGAGGTCCTTGAGCGGATTGCCGCCGGTAGTAGTAACAAAGAAATTGCCGATGCCCTCGGCATCAGCACTCAAACGGTGAAAAACCACATTTCGTCGATCTTGCGCAAATTGTCACTGAACGACCGGACCCAAGCCGTTATTTTTGCCCTTCGGCGTGGTTGGATCGAGACACCACAAGAGATTCAGCCGGGTTCAGCTGAGGAATGAACGCCTCTCATTCTAACTAAAACACTGATGGACGTTCGGTTAGCTTCTGATTAATGGTCGCTTGGATTGTCTCGCGTACCTGCTCTGATAGGGCAAGTACAGTAATCGGATCATCGGCGGCGTCGGGTCCGTACACACCGGTATCAATCGGCGGACAAAACGTAATATACCAATGTGTCGGTAAAGGAATAACACCAAGCAACCCAAACCAAGGAAAGAAGGGTGTCAACGGAAAGTAGGGAAAGCCGAATAGTTTCGCGATCCCTTCCGCATTTGCCAACATCGGATAGATCTCTTCGGCACCGACAACGGCCACCGGCACAATCGGTGCTTGAGTGCGGAGGGCAGCTTGCACAAACCCACCACGTCCAAACCGAGCCAGTTTGTAACGATCTTTAAACAGCTTTCCTACCCCTTTCAGACCTTCCGGGAAAACGCATACCAGCTCATCACGTTCGAGGAGGCGAATGGCATTTTCGGGAATACCCGGAACCTGCCCTAAAGCAGCGAGTGTCGGTGCAATCACCGGTAATGTGGTGAACCAGTGGAGATGGAGTGAGCGAACGATCCGCTCATTTTGGGCCGGATGGTCATTAGCCACTGCGGTAGCGATCATCGCCCCATCCCACGGTAGTACTCCACTATGATTTGCCACCAGTAACGCACGACCTTCAGACGGCACATGCTCTAGACCCGTCGTGGTTACGCGCCACCAAGTGCGGTACATAAAGGTAAGGAAGGGGCGCGCCACTTCGATAATATCGCGATCCATGCCGAACGGATCGGTCGTGTAATCACCGCGCAATCGGCGTTGAATAAATTGCACCTGTTCATCGATCTGGTAACGCAAGACCATTCCAATTCCACGCCAGAAATCGGGATCAAGATAATCACGCAGATCGACATCTTGCAACATGCTATTCACGCGCTCGATTTGCGCTGCGGTCATACGTTGCAGATTTTCGCCGATGAGGCGCACTACGCCGGCGGCAAAATTACCCAATGCAGCTTGCGGACCGGTTTGTTGCTCGCTGTGTTGACGAATGTCGATTTCGACCTCGAAGAGTTGTTCGGCAGTTGAGCCTGATGGTTGCGGCGATTCCCACTCAACCGATACCGCCGACGGCGGATCGGTCGCTTCTCGATAATCGGCAGCCTCTTCAACGCTTGCCGTATGATCGGGTGAAGCAACCGCAGGTGCAGGTACTTCTGATTCAATCTCTACTGGAACTGCTTTAGTCCGCCCACGTCGACGAGGGCGACGCACCTCTGATTCCGCAAAAGCCGACTCCTGATAATCTTCATTCATTACGTACGCCTCCTGCGCTGTAAAAACTCCTTCAGTGCCTGCGCGGCTGCTGCCCGCTCCGCTTCCGGTGAGCGCGGCATAAGCGAATCGAGGGCAGTAACCATTTCGTACTGCACCGACCAGCCTAATAAGCGACAGGCGCGCTGGGGATCGATAGTACAGCGGTAACGCAAGAAATCGGTATCGAACGGCCATCCAGTCGGCGGTTGGTTGTCAAACAATGGCCCGACCACCGATGACGGCTGCTTACCGAGCCGACGAATGACTTGACTGAGCGGCATCGGCTGTTCAGGAGCAATATTAAACGCACCGCCGGTCGGTCGATCAACTACCGCGAGCACAGCACGAGCAGCATCATCAACGTGCAGCAACTGGATCATCGGGTCAAATCCAAACAGCATTGGCGGTGAAGGTGCATTGAGATACCGCATGAGGGGCGTGTCGTGTAGGAGTAATGGCACATAACGCAGTAGTGTCACCGTTATGTGGGGATGATGTGCAGCAAAATCGGCAACAACCTGCTCTATTTCGCCCAACGTGCGCAACACGCCGTGACGATGTTGGATCGTGATCGGACGATCTTCGGTAATGAACAACGGATTCAGCGGACTCGCCCCGTAGATCCAGCCATGACTACGCACAACAATATGGCGAACGCCGGCTGCTCGGCAGGCACCAAGCAACTGCATCGTTCTGATGACATTGTGCTGGACGGTCGTCTCGTGATCGGGTAACGGTCTATCAAAACCGAGCAGATCGAAATGGATCACCGTTTCGATCTGTTCGGCGCGCAACAATTCAATCCACTGCTGGCGATCAAGGTGCGCAACCAGCCAATCGGCGCGGCCAATCGGCCCAGGCGGAGGTTGTGTACCGAGCACGATCACCTCGTGGGTTTGGCTTAGCAACTGGGCCGACCGCACACTCAACGCCCCGGTCGCGCCGTTAATCAACACCCGTGTCATGACACCATTTCCACATTCTCGCGCAGCCAGCGCTCAAGCTCTTCTCGATCCATATCACCATGGCTTAAGGCACGAAAGACCCACTCAATTTCATCTGGGCCAACTTCAGGCCGTAAACTGGCGCCATTAATAGCGAGGAACCGTAACAACGCGAAAAACGCCGTTGCCTCATTGGCAAAATTAAACGGATGGTGCTTGACAATCATGAAGGTAAGCACAGCCGCCTTACTGCACAGATCGGGATACAGTTCTGAACCGAAGAGAATCTGGCGTGGTGCTTGCAGTGCCATTTGCAAGCGATCTTGGCTTTTGATACCGAACAAACCACCGTAGCGCTCGATCACGAATGTGTGCAAATCGAGCAGTTCATCAGGCGAAAGGTAGGTGATCGGAGTTGCATCTTCGTCCAACATACGCCAGCACTCTACCGGAACCATAGGCTCAAATCCCAATGATCTGACGAAACGCCCGGTCGTACTGATCGCACATCGTTTCGGCCCATGCGCGTAGATGAGGACTCATCGGCCGGCGGATCAACAATTCACGCTCGGTAAAGACTAACTCGATCACCTCTTCATTCCCAAGACCAATTGCCTCGATCCAGCGTTGCACAACCGCCGGCAAACTCTCACGCTCGACCGTAAACGAGCGGGGCATAGGTGCCTCCTTTCTGGGTACGGTTTGCCAGCACCGCATAGATTGCAAACCAGCGTGGGGTTATCCCCGTCCTTCCAACCGTTCCCGTAGATGCGGGAAGAGGATCACTTCACGGATGGATGCTTGGTCGGTGAGAACCATCACCAATCGATCGATCCCGATACCAAGACCACCGGTTGGTGGCATCCCATAGCGTAGTGCATTGATAAAATCTTCGTCCATCTGATGTGCTTCTTCATCACCGGCCGCAAACGCCCGTAACTGTTCACGGAAACGCTCTTCCTGATCAAAGGGATCGTTAAGCTCGGTAAATGCATTCCCGATCTCCATTCCAGCGATAAACGCCTCGAAGCGTTCGGCGAAATCGGGCCGACCGGGAATCCGCTTAGCCAGCGGCGACATTGCCACCGGATAATCGATGATAAACGTAGGCCGGAAAAGATGGGGCTGAACAAACTCCGAGAAGAGTTCATCAACCTGTTTAGCCCATGACGTTTTTCGATCAACCCGCAGACCACGATCGGCAATCGCGGCATGCAACGAATCCAGATCGGTATGCCGGGTAATATCGATACCAGTATGCTCAACAATCGCATCAGCCATTGCGATCCGTGGCCATGGCGGGCGAACATCAAGTTCGCGTCCCTGGTAGCTAACCGTTGTCGTGCCGTGAACGGCGAGACAAATCTCACCCACCATCTCTTCGACGAGGGTCATCATAGCGTGATAATCGGCATACGCCTGATAACACTCCATCATCGTAAACTCAGGGTTGTGGGATCGATCAACACCTTCGTTACGAAAGTTTTTACCGATCTCATACACGCCGGGAAAACCACCGACGATCAACCGCTTGAGGTAGAGTTCCGTGGCGATCCGGAGATAGAGATTCTGACCAAGTGCATTATGGTACGTAATAAACGGACGCGCAGCAGCACCACCGTAGATCGGTTGCAAAACCGGCGTCTCGACCTCAAGAAAGCCACGATCGTCAAGCACGCGCCGCATCGTGCTAATCACCTGCGCACGGGCACGAAAAATATCGCGTCGCTCGCGGTTGACGATCAGGTCGAGGTAACGTTGACGATGGCGCTCTTCAACATCTTGCAGACCGGCCCACTTTTCCGGTGGCGGATTAATCGCCTTAGCCAACACGGCCATCTCGCGCACGAATAACGAACGCTCACCGGTCTTGGTGCGACGGAGGGTACCGGTTGCTTGGACAATATCGAACGTATCGATCTGGTCGCGAAAGCGCTCAAACCACTCATCACCGAGATCGGCTCGGCTCAGCCAGAGCTGAATTTCACCGGTACCGTCTTCGATATGGGCAAACGCAATTTTACCCATCACGCGGCGCGCGCCGATAATCCGCCCGGCGAGGGTTACGACGGCTTCACCAGCGGCAAGTTCATCAAACGCAGCGAGTACCTGACCGATAGTATGGCTACGCCGGCAACGTGGGGGGTATGGATCGAGACCGGCAGCGCGCAATTGTTCGAGTTTGGCAGCGCGTTGGGCTTGTAGGTCGTTTAATTCCATAACCAACATCTTGCATTGCTTGTACCGGCATATTCCTATCGTGCCGGTGTAGTTGCTTTCATTATAACGGAAAAAGCAACACTGCCGAAAAAGGGGACACAACCAAACAGAAAGGGGCGAAAACCGCCCCTTGTTTACCTCGATGACGTTGCGCACACGAGCCCTAACGCACTTTAAGGATTGTCAACTTCATCACCCCAGAGGGAGTATGCACCGTGACCTTATTGCGGGCCCGTTTGCCCAGCAGAGCAGCGCCAATCGGCGATTCATTTGAGATACGACCTTGACGGGGATTAGCCTCGGCGCTGCCGACGATTGTCCACGTCTCTTCTGAACCATCATCTTCAAAGCGTACCGTTACCGAAGAGCCGATGCGTACTTCGCCTGTACTTGCCTGATCTTCATCAATAATTTCAGCGCGTGAGAGCAGGTGCTTCAGCTCACGGATTCGGCCTTCGAGCAACGCTTGGGCCTTTTTAGCGTCTTCGTATTCACCGCTCTCAGAAATGTCGCCCAATTCTTTCGCCGCAGCAATCCGCTCGGCGATTTGCTTGCGCTCCACCGTCATAAGGTGCTCAAGCTCGGCTTCAAGGCGGGCGCGGCCTTCACGAGTCAGGTATGTCGGCTTCTCTGTCATCCTACTGCCTCTACGCTGCCCATGCCGCGCAAACGAGCGGCTGGGAATTTCTCAATATAAAAAGAATAACTGAGAGCGATTCTCTCAGTTAGAGTAAGGAGCTAAGTCGTTGCCGACTCTGTTGCTCCTAGCCACAATTATATGGGCTCGAAGGCGATTTGTAAAGATGGTGATAACCGCGATCACCCTTGCTCGCACAAATATGCTATAATCATGCCACATATCTACTGGTAGATAGCCGGTGAACCATGGCCTCACGCAGCGGGAATAAATCAGAAAGTAAGCGGCGATCCAACGGCAGTCGCAGCCGCAAGAGGAGCGCGAAGACGAGCTGGGCTATCTCGTTGCGACCCGAACATCAGCGAGAGCTATTTGCGCTGGGGTTGATTCTGATCGCTGCGATCACGATCATCTTCGTCGTGACCGGCGAGTCAGGTCGGATCGGCGATCTATATCTTAATGGTGTTCGCTCGCTGTTTGGCGCAGGGATCTTCTTTATCCCGCTCACCCTCGTGCTGATCGGGATCGCTATTCTCTGGCAAGAGCAGTTGAGCGATGCCAGTCTGAGTGGGGCAAACGTCCTCGGTACTCTACTGATACTTCTTGCTATACTTGGCTTGCTCGAAGTACCGGTACACAACATTGCCATCGGTGACCGGTTGAACGAGGGTGGTGGTTGGATCGGCTATTGGCTGTGCGAGACACTGTACATAGCTATCGGGCAGATCGCGGCAGTGGTTGTGATCCTGGCCCTAGGCTTTGTCGGTGTATTGCTCACCTTCAACCTCACCGTGCGCGAGCTGACTGTAGGTATGGTTGAGCGGACGATAGCGCTCTGGCAGTTCATGTGGAGCGCACCACGTCGCACACCACCACCGACAACCTCAACCCGACGCTCGATCTCCGATCTGGTGTTTGCCCCACCGCCGCAAGGGGAAATTGATGATATTATCCCAACCCCCATCGCCGCTCGCCCAACTCGGGCCAGTCTTTTCCAACGACCTACGCCTGAGTTACCACCACCATCAACCAAACCGCCCGAACCGGCCAAACCCCTCACACCAACGAAGCCCGAACCGACTCAAGAGATCGTACAAGAACCACTCGACGGCTTTGAGATTTCGCCGGTACGCCGGGCATGGCCCCTGCCATCGCTTGATCTGCTCCTCGAGCGAACGATAGAGGGGGGGATCACCGATGAAGAACGTCGGTTGAAAGCGCGCGTGATCGAAGAGACACTGGCAAGCTTTAAAGTCGAGGCACGGGTCGTCGGTGTCAATACCGGACCGGCAGTAACGCAGTTTGAATTGCAGCCGGCAGTTGGGGTGAAAGTAGCCAAAATCATGACCCTCGAACGCGACCTGGCGCTGGCACTCGCCGCGCAATCGATCCGGATCGAGGCACCGATTCCAGGGAAGAATGTAGTCGGGATCGAGATTCCCAACAGCGCCATCGCGATGGTCACGCTGCGTGAAGTGCTCGATAGTGAAGAGTACGAACTCCATCGCGGGCGGCTCAAGTTACCGCTCGGCAAGGATGTGAGTGGCACCCCGATCATTGCCGATCTGACCAAAATGCCGCACTTGCTGGTGGCCGGGGCAACCGGTTCAGGTAAATCGGTAGCAATTAATGCCTTCCTCTGCGGGCTACTCCTGAAACACACTCCTGATGAGCTGAAGCTGATCTTGATCGACCCGAAGATGGTCGAGATGATTGTCTACAATCATATTCCCCACCTCCTTTCGCCGGTGGTCACCGAGGTCGAGCGAGTTGTACCGACCCTCAAATGGGCAACCCGTGAGATGGAACGGCGCTATAAAGTGTTTGCACGCAATGGGTGTCGCAATATTGACAGCTACCGACAACTGATGCGCAAACGGGCCGATCTTGAGCCGATGCCCTATATCGTAATAGTCATTGATGAGCTGGCCGATTTGATGATGATGGCCGCCGATGAAGTCGAGACCTACATCTGCCGCTTGGCGCAGATGGCTCGTGCCACCGGAATCCATCTGATCATCGCCACGCAACGCCCCTCGGTGGATGTCATTACCGGTCTGATCAAGGCCAACTTCCCCTCACGCATCGCTTTTGCCGTCACATCACAAGTTGATAGTCGCGTGATTCTCGACGTACCGGGCGCCGAACATCTGTTAGGGCGGGGTGATATGCTGTATATGGCCGCCGATTCGGCAAAGCTGATCCGCATTCAGGGCACCTATGTGGCCGATCATGAGGTCGAACGGATCGTTGAGTTCTGGCGTAACGCATCGCCACCGACCGAATCGACATCTGGTGAGCAGCATACCGGTGGCACAAGCCAGCCAACGGCCGGGGGCGAGGGCTTCCAACCTCCGGCAGAGTTCCTCTCACCTGCCGAACAAGATGAACTATTACCACAAGCGATTGCGTTGGTCTCACAACACCAGCGTGCTTCAGCTTCGCTCTTGCAACGACGCTTACGGATTGGGTATTCCAAAGCGCAACAGTTGATCGATCTGCTTGAACAGCAGGGGTATGTTGGTCCTGCCGATGGGAGTCGTTCACGTGAGGTTTTGCGCCACGACGGTCTCTCCTCGATAAGAGAGAACGGCTGAGCCGTATTTACGCAGGTCGTCGGTAGCAGTAGGTTGCGCTTTTCTCGTTTCTGTCGCGCAAAGCGCAACGATTCGGTGAGCCGTGGCGTCTGATCGATGATCATCGGCAACACAGGATACCATCTCACCACACACCAACACCACCAGGAGGAAGCGGTAATGGCGATCGAAGATTTTTATACTCGTGCGCGCCAACTATTGGCGAATCTGCTGGCCGAGACACCTAAAGCCGATCGCGAGCAATTGCTTGATGCTTACGCCGAATTGCTCACCCGACTCCACGCCGAAGAGGCCCATCGGATGCTCCATGAGGTGATCGAAGATGCCCGCACCCGTCTCGATGCGCGCCTCTCGCCCGACCCGATCCGGCAGACAATCGCCGGTGTGCAGACGACGCTACAGGACCTATGGAATAGCTTGTGGCGGTAACCGTGCAATACAGCGTTAACCTTCATCAGAATATCGATACGGAGCACCACAAATGGATCTCTTTCGCGAAAAACTGCACCAAGCCGGCGAATTGCTCGCCGCACACGACCTTGATCTCTGGCTGATCTTCGTCCGCGAAACGTCAGAGCACACCGACCCGGCGTTAAAACTGCTTGGTCATTTTTCCTTGACGTGGCCGACGGCCATTGCCGTGACACGTGATGGGCACGCCTTTGCCCTGACCGGTCTGGGCGATGATGATGCAGTGCGCTGTACCGGCCTATTCGATGAAGTGCAGCCATACACGCAGAGTATTGGCCCTGAGCTGGTCAGATTGTTGCAACGTCTCGACCCCAAACGGATTGGGATCAATATTAGCCGGAGTGATGTCAGTGCCGACGGATTGACCTACGGTATGTACCTTAACCTATGCGATTACCTTGATGGTACACCGTATCGTGACCGTCTCGTTTCGGCGGAGCATTTTGTAGCGGCGCTGCGCAGCCGTAAGACGCCACAAGAGGTGGCGCGGATGCGAGCCGCCGCCGAGTTGAGCATGCGCATTTTTACCGCAGTAGGTGATTTTCTGCGCCCTGGGGTGAGTGAACGCGAGGTAGCCGCCTTTGTGCACGCGCAAACTGCGGCTGCCGGTGCGACTACAGCGTGGGATCCCACTCACTGCCCTGGTCTGAACGCCGGTCCCAATTCGCCGTGGGGTCATACCGGTCCATCAGACGAAATCATGCGCCCCGGTGAAATCTTCCACATGGATTTTGGCGTGCAGATCGACGGCTACTGCTCAGACCATCAGCGGGTCTGGTATTGCTTACGCCCCGGTGAGGACGAACCACCTGCGGAAGCCCAGCATGCATTCAATGCGGTGAAGGCTGCTATTCGAGCAGCGGCAGCGGCCATCCGACCCGGCGTTGTCGGTTGGGAGATCGATGCCGTTGCGCGCCAGACGATTACGGCTGCCGGCTACCCGGAATACCCTCACGCTCTCGGTCATCAGGTTGGACGAGCCGTGCATGACGGTGGTGTGGGCTTCTACCCTCGCTGGGAGCGCTACGGTGATAAGCCGTATGGCACCATTGATTCAGGGATGATCTTGACGCTCGAGCTTGGCGTGCGCACACGCTACGGCTATATTTCGCTTGAAGAAGAGATTCTAGTAACACCGGACGGTTGCGAGTGGATCGGTCCGCCACAAGAGGAGTTGTGGTTGATCCGGTGAGGTGTGTAGTTGGGTCAACGATGATATTGCTGAGACCGAGTCGCTGATGTCCCGCAGGCGTGGACAGATAGACTGACAGGGTACGCGGCCTTTCGCGCATGTGATCTGCCCTTATTCACCAGATGATGATAAAATCCTACCAGCTCTGATCACAGAGAGCTGGCAGGGATGAATAGTTTACCGGAGATGGAGTACGCATTCGTGACGGCGCCGCCATCGATTCATACCGCGTGAGTGAAACAGACCTGCTCGCTGCGGAACTGTTCCTCGTTACATGCCGATGCCGCTCATCTCACTGCATTCCTCTTTCGTGAGAATGGTTTTGGTGCTCCGGTAACAACTACAAATAGATCGGCGAATTACCCGCAGTGTTTGCGAACGATGATCGGTTAGATCCCGGTGCGACGCGAGGCCGGTACGTGGTACCATTGAGGTGATGACATTACATTGTTTGTGTAACATGCCACAAGATTCCGCTGATAGATTATGGTATACTACTGCCATATCAACGCACAGCGTGATGCTAGCGGGCCACGATGCCGGTATCTTATTTTTGGCGGGGCAACACTGCGAAGCGAGGTGAATGTATCGATAACACCTCGCTCTTCGTCACTTATCACTGTTCATCAACGTATTTGGGAGGTGTGTTCAGGTGAGCGACTCGATCGCAATTGAACTCCGCGATGTCGTCAAGCGATTTGGAGACGTGGTTGCGGTCGATCACGTGAATCTACAGATCCGTGACGGCGAGTTCTTTTCGTTGTTGGGACCAAGCGGATGTGGCAAAACATCAACCCTGCGCATGATTGCGGGCTTTGAACTGCCAACTTCCGGCAGCATTGTAATTCACGGGCGCGAGATGGGATTAACCCCACCTCATCTTCGCCCGGTGAACACCGTTTTTCAGTCATACGCTCTCTTTCCCCATCTAACCGTCGCCCAAAACATTGCCTTCGGTCTTGAGATGCGGAAGACACCCAAGGCCGAGATTGCAGTACGGGTCAAGGAAGCGCTCGAACTGGTGCGACTCAGCGGTCTTGAACATCGTCGGCCACGGCAACTCTCCGGCGGGCAACAGCAGCGGGTAGCGTTAGCCCGTGCGCTGGTCAACCATCCTGAAGTGCTCTTACTCGATGAGCCACTCGGTGCGCTCGACCAAAAACTGCGGAAAGAGATGCAGTATGAATTGAAAAGCCTCCAAGCCCGCGTTGGGATTACGTTCGTGTTCGTGACCCACGATCAGGAAGAGGCCTTGATCATGTCTGATCGGATTGCGGTCATGAATAAGGGGAAGATTTTACAAGTAGGAACACCAACTGAAATCTACGAACGGCCCAACTGCCGCTTTGTCGCCGATTTTATCGGTGAGACGAACTTTATCGATGGCGTAGTCATCGGGCGGGACGGTGCATATACCGTGCTCGAGACACCAGATGGATTACGGTTTCGCGGTGTAGCCATCAACCCCCTGAGTAACGGTACGACGGTAACCTACTCCATCAGGCCCGAAAAGATCCGACTCATGGCGCCTAACGGCGAATTACCACCTGATGGTTTAGCAGGAACGGTGTTGACGGTCAACTACATCGGGAGCGATACCCGCATCACTGTGCTTCTTAACGACCGACGCACCATTGACGTATGGGAGCAGAATACACGCTCCACCGTCGACCGTAATGAGTATTGGCAACCCGGGGAAGCAGCAGTGATCATCTGTCCGCCTGATAATGCACTAGTCCTCAGCGACTGAGGAGGGTCAATGGCAACACTGCACCAACAACAACAGCGCCGTGATCGTCTGCGGTTAGCATTGCTCCTCAGCCCCGGTTTTCTTTGGCTGTTGCTCTTTTTTGCCTTACCGTTGGTGATCATCGTTGTCTACAGCTTTATGACCAACGATGCACTGGGGCGAGTCGTTTACCAACCAACGCTCGACAACTACATTACCATCTTTACCCAGAGTTTGTACATCAACGCATATTGGCGTTCGATCTGGACGAGTGTGCTGACGACGGTGATCTGTCTCCTGATCGGCTATCCGCTTGCCGTCTTCATTGCCCGTAGCCCACAACAATGGCGCATGCCGCTGTTAATGCTGATCTTGATCCCGTTTTGGACGAACTTTTTGGTGCGCATTTACGCCTGGCAGATCATTCTATCGAACAACGGCATTATCAATAGTATACTCGAATTGATCGGGGTAGGCCGGCTGACCCTCCTCAATACGGAAGGGGCTACGTTGATCGGTCTGATTTATGGTGAGTTACCGTTTATGGTCCTGCCGCTGTATGCAGCAATAGATCGGTTCGACTTCACGTTAATGGAAGCAGCAGCCGATCTAGGCGCGAATAGGGTACAAGCGTTTCTCCGCGTGATGTTACCGATGACAATGCCGGGAGTCGTGGCTGGCTCAGTGTTGGTGTTCATTCCGACGCTGGGCCAGTTTGTCGTCTCCGAACTATTAGGAGGGGCGAAAGTCGACTATCTCGGCAACTTGATTCAACGCTTCTTCTTGCGCGCAAATCCGATCAACTGGCCACTCGGTTCAGCGCTGGCGGTACTGATGATGTTAGTCTTGCTGGTGCTGATCATGATGTACTTCCGCGTAACGACGGAGGAAGAGCGATGATCAAAACAGCGCCTGCTACGACAACGGCAACGCGGAGCCGCAAGGTCTTTGTTGCCGGGCAGTTGACGTGGAGCGGGTTGGGATTAGCTCTCTTTTCGGTACTCGTGTACCTGTTTCTCTACGCACCGATCGCCATTCTCGTGCTCTTCTCGTTTACGCGCGACGAGTTTGGGGTACGTTGGACCGGGTTTACTCTCGATTGGTACATCCGCCTCTTCAATAACCCCCGTATGATGGGGGCGGCTTGGAATACGCTCGTGGTGGCGAGTGTCTCTACCCTTGTGTCAACGGTTATCGGCACGCTTCTGGCGATAGCAATGGAGCGCTATCGCTTTCGCGGGCGTAATGCGATGGAAGGACTGATCTATCTCCCAATCGTTGTACCTGAAATCGTGATGGCGGTAGCTCTGCTCGCCTTTTCGGCAATTGTGTTCGATGTGATCAAATGGCTGACCGGAGAGACGCTGCGCCGTAATCTTACGACCGTTACTATCGGTCATATTGCGTTCAGTATCTCGTTCGTGGTGGTCGTTGTACGCACCAGTCTGAAAAACTTCGACCGCCGTCTTGAAGAAGCGGCTGCCGATCTCGGTGCAAATAGCTGGAACATCTTCTGGCGGATCACCTTTCCACTGATCTTACCCGGTATTGCCGGTGGGGCATTACTCGCGTTTACGCTTTCACTCGATGATTTCATCATTTCACTGTTTTTGTCCGGTCCTGGTACCTCTTTACTACCGGTCGAAGTATATAACCGTGTGCGCCGGGCAGTTACCCCTGAAATAAACGCCATTTCAACGTTAATGCTTCTCTTGTCGATGACCCTGGTTGCGCTCTCGCAGCTACTACAGCGACGGCGCTGAGATAGGTTTACGATAGGAAGGGAGGAAAAGATGCAGATGCTCCGGGTATTTCTCGTAGCGCTGTTGCTGGCGCTAACAGCTTGTGGCGGTGGCAGTACCACAGATGGGCCGGGTAATGAGTACGGGGCGAGTGGTGGTGATACCACAACCACCACCGATGGCGTTGATCGCAGCAAGCTGGCAAAGGAACTCTACTTCTACAATTGGTCAGATTATATTGACCCCGCCATCCTCGATCAATTCGAGGCTGAGTACGGCGTGAAGGTGATCATCGACACCTACGATAGTAACGAAGACATGTTGGCAAAGATCCGTGCCGGTAATTCGGGCTACGATCTTGTCGTACCATCGGATTACGCCGTGCAGATCATGATCGCCGAAGGAATGGCACTGCCGATTGATAAGTCGCTCATCCCTAACATCATTCATCTTGATCCAAACTTGCTCGATCAGTATTTCGATAAGGGGAATGTCTATTCACTCCCGTACATGTACGGTCTGACCGGCATTGCATACAACACGAAGTTCTTCCCCAATGGAATTGATAGTTGGGCAGCCATCCTTGAACCAGATCAAGTTGCTGCATTTGCCGGTAAATTCAGCATGCTTGACGATGCGCGGGAGACACCGGGTGCAGTACTGCGTTACATTGGTCAATCACTCAATTCGACCGATCCGACAGCATTAGCGCGGGTGAAGGAGATTTTACTGGCTCAAAAGCAGTACTTAGCAGCATACAACAGCTCGGATGTCAACCGCAAACTCGCCAGTGAAGAATATGTCCTGGCGCATGCGTGGAGTGGCACAGCTATTCAAGCCCGCAATGGGTTGGGTGAAGAGTTTAGCGGTAATCCGAATATTGCCTTTATCGTACCGAAAGAGGGTGGCACTATTTGGATGGACAATTTTGTCATCTTGAAAGACTCGCCACATGCCTACACTGCGCACGTGTTCATCAACTACCTCCTGCGTCCGGAGATCTCGGCCCAGAATACCGAATACATCGGTTATCTATCGCCAAACAAGGATGCCCTCGAGTTGCTGTCGGAGGAGTTGCGCACGCTCTACGCCCAAGGTTTTGCGCCAAATGAAGAGATGTATAAGCGGCTAGAGTGGATCGTGCGTAACGAAGGGACGACGGTTTTTGACGATCTATGGACGGAGATTAAAGGTCAGTAAGAATACGACGATAATGATTCTGTCATAACGACGACGCAGTGCGTCGTCCTCGTTATTTTTCGCACTGTTCACGTTTATCTTAGTAGCAGTCAAATCTGCTACCGGTTTGTGGTATCCTATGCGTATCCACACACTGAGGGCGCGCAGAGGAGGAGAGCATGGAGATCCGCGATCGCCCCGACCACGATCCGGTTGCCGATATGCTGTTGGTCGATGCGTATATGCGTTGGGCCTTACTGGCGGCGGAAGAAGTGATCGGGCGCAACGGGTTAGCCGTGGTCTTGCGCCAAGCCGGTCTTAGCCATCTCATCGGTAACTATCCGCCCGAACATCTGAAGGCGACGAGTGGCCTCACCTTTTACCATTACGCCTCGCTCAACGCCGGTCTACTCAACTTCTTCGGCCGTTCGGCAAGGAGTATGGCACTACGGATTGGCCGACAGACCGCTCGATTGGCTATCGAGCAGCAGAGTGCGTTGTTTGGAACTGCGGCGTTAATCGCCTCGAAGGTCTTGCCATTCGCTACCCAGGTCAAACTCGGCTTATCGGCGATGCAAGCCGGTTTACGTCGGCTTAGTCAGGCAGTGAACCAAGACCGGCGCTTGGCGATTGAGGATCGTGGCGAGGCGTGGGCATACATCGACTACACATGTGCAATGTCAGCCGGTAAGCAGGCAGATGAACCGATTGGTTACATCCAGTGCGGAATCTTGCAAGAAGCATTACACTGGCAAACCGGGCATGAGTTTGCCGTTGAGCAGATGGCCTGTCGGTCAATGGGAGCACCGGCGTCAATCTGGCTGGTGGCGAAAATGCCGGCCTTGCCGGGGCGTTGAGGAAGAAGGAGGGCTGTATGGCCGATTTGACACCTGATCAGATCTACGATTTACTCAACCGGCCTGGCCCACTGTGGTTAGTGGGAGCAAATCTTAGCGGGGCAAACCTGAGTGCCGCAAACCTCAGCGGGGCGAATCTCAGCGAAGCCAAATTGAGTCGTGCGCGGCTGACCGACGCCAATCTCTATCGAGCCGATCTGAGTATTTGTGAGTTGGGTGAAGCAAATCTGAGCTGGGCCAATCTCCGTGAAGCGAAACTCAATTGGGCGCAATTGGTGCGGGCCGATTTGAGCGATGCCGATTTACGCAAAGCTGATCTGAGCTGGGCCAATCTTGAGTTTGCAACGCTGATCGGGGCAAACCTACGTGGCGCCAATCTGAGTGCGGCTGATTTCAGCGGTGCGAATCTGTATGGCGCAAATTTAAGCCTCTGTAACTTAAGTGGGGCCGATCTGCGTGATACGGTGATGATTGGCGCCAATCTGAGCGAAGCTCAACTACGTGAAGCGCAATTGGTTAATCTGAGTGGAGCGAACTTGAGTGGGGCGATCTTGCTTCGCGTCAGTTTAAACGGGGCAAACCTCAACGGCGCGAATTTGGCCGGGGCTAACTTGATGCACGCTAATCTACGTGAGGCGACGCTCGATGAGGTGAATTGCATTGGGGCAAATTTGAGTGAGGCAAACCTTAGTGAGGCAAGTTTGTGCAATGCCGATTTTAGTGATGCTAACCTGAGTGGGATTTATCTCAGTGAGGCACATTTACGCAACGCGAGCTTCACGCGCGCGAATTTGGCGCGGGCCAACTTGAGCGGTGCCAATTTACGCGGTGCGAATCTTTGTGGGGTGAATCTCCGTGAGGCGAGTTTGACCGATGCCGATTTGACCGATGCCGACTTAACCGACGCCGACTTAACCGATTGTGATCTGAGCGGTGCGAAGGGGTTACGGTAGAAGCGGCAGCGACGGGAGCAGATGTGGGTGTAGAAGGGGCGCAGTGCGTCGGCACCGGCCCCCTCACCGAAAATATATTCTGGTCGCTACCGTGCCATCAACATCTTTCGGTCATGCCAACCATTAATCTAATCCACATACGTTTGGCTATCGCCAACACCCACCAAACCGACCGCTTCGAGGATCTCACGCAAGAATCGCCCCGTGTGCGAAGACGGATGACGTGCAACCTCTTCTGGTGTACCAAGCGCCACTACCTCACCACCACCATCACCACCCTCTGGCCCCATATCGATCACATAGTCAGCCGTCTTAATCACATCAAGGTTATGCTCGATCACAACCACCGTATTGCCGGCATCAACCAAACGATGCAAAACGCGCAACAAATGTTGAATATCGGCAAAGTGCAAACCGGTCGTTGGCTCATCAAGAATGTAAATGGTTCGACCGGTGGCAACGCGGGCCAATTCCTTGGCTAACTTCACCCGTTGCGCCTCACCGCCAGAAAGGGTAGTGGCCGGCTGACCGAGTTTGATATAATCGAGACCAACATCGTGTAAGGTCTGCAAGATACGACGTACTCGTGGGACATTGGCAAAAAACTCGAGGGCAGTTTGCACATCCATCTCAAGCACGTCGGCAATCGTCTTACCTTTGTACTTAACCTGTAACGTCTCGCGATTATAGCGCTTTCCCTTACATTCAGCACACCGCACCCATACATCGGCGAGGAACTGCATGTCGATCTTAATTTCACCGTTCCCTTCACAAGCCTCGCACCGTCCACCACGCAAGTTAAAACTGAACCGTCCGGGACCGTAGCCACGTAGCTTCGCTTCGGGTGTTTCGGCAAACAGCTCACGGAGCAGATCGAACAGCTTCACGTAAGTAGCCGGATTGGAACGAGGTGTACGCCCGATGGGCTGCTGATCGATATTGATCACCTTATCGAGTCGTTCGAGACCGTGGAGCGCACGGAAGGGGCCAGGTTTAAGCTGGGCACGGTTGAGTCGATTAGCCAACGCCGGATACAGTGTCTCGGTGATCAGCGATGATTTACCCGAACCGGAAACACCGGTCACGGCGATAAAACAGCCGAGCGGAAAACTTACCGTCACATCGCGCAAATTATTGAGCGTAGCTCCTTCAATCGTCAACCAGCCGTTATCAGGACGGCGACGGGTCGTCGGCACCGGAATAGTAAGGCGTCCCGACAAATACTGACCGGTGAGCGATGTCGGATGTTGCGCCACCTGCTCTGGCGTACCGGCCGTCACGACTTGACCACCCTTCACACCGGCGCCGGGACCAAAGTCGATAATCCAATCGGCGGCCTGCATCGTCTCAAGGTCATGTTCAACGACGATCAAGGTATTGCCTAGATCGCGCAGACGCAGCAGTGAGTCGAGGAGTTTACGATTATCACGCTGGTGGAGACCAATGCTCGGCTCATCGAGGATGTACATAACGCCGACCAGCCCTGAGCCGATCTGCGAAGCAAGGCGGATGCGCTGTGCTTCACCGCCGGACAACGTTGGTGCAGCGCGGTCGAGGGTGAGATAGTGCAAGCCAACATTGTGCAAAAAGCCGAGTCGTTCACGGATCTCCTTCAACACATCATCAACGATGTGTCGTTGAGTCTCGCTGAGATAATTTGGCAACTCTCGCGCCCAATCAAGGGCCTGGGAAATATTCATGCGCGTCACATCACGGATCGAGCGACCGGCCACGCGCACAGCCAGACTTTCTGGACGCAGCCGAGCACCCTGACAATCAGGACACGGCTGCTCACTCATGTACTGAGCATAGTGCTCTTGCATCACATCCGAGCCGCTCTGCATATAACGCCGCCGGATCTCGCTGGCCAATCCTTCCCATGTGCGATAGTACTCACCACGCGAACCGCCCTCGTGTGCCCAGGTAAAGCGGATCCGTTCGTGACCACTACCGTAGATAATCACATCGCGTTGAGCTTGGCTGAGCGAGTCCCAAGGTGCATCGAGATCGATGTGGTAATGAGCGGCTATTGCCTGCAACGCCTTGTAGGCCCACGTGTCCTGTTTTTTACGCATCTCCCCCCAATACGTCACTGCACCATCGTGAATTGACAAGGCTCCATTGGGGACAAGCAGGGCCGGATCGACCTCAAGCCGGAAGCCAAGCCCGGTACAGGTCGGACACGCGCCTTGCGGCGAGTTAAACGAGAACATCTGAGGCGTCAGTTCGGGGAAAGAAATGCCACACGCGAGACAGGTATTGCTCTCACTCATCATCCATTCGCGTGGCTGATCGGGATCAGACGGTTGATCGGCGAGGCTGATCAGAACTTTGCCTTCACCAACCCGCAATGCCGTCTCAATACTATCGGTGAGACGCGTCGTGAACCCGGCGAGGTCACCGTTATCAGTGGTTGAGGGTATGGCTAAACGATCGACAACAATCTCGATGGAGTGTTTTACCTTCTTATTCAGCTTAATTTCTTCATCAAGAGAGCGAATTTCGCCATCAACACGTACACGGACAAAACCTTCGGCTTTAGCTTCGGCGAAAATATCTTTATACTCACCCTTACGCTGCGATACAACCGGTGCTAATACGACAAAGCGTGTCCCCGACGGCAAGGTCAAGATACGATCCACCATCTGCTGGGCCGATTGAGCCGCCACCGGCTGACCACAGCGGTGACAATACTGCTGACCGACACGGGCAAACAACAACCGCAGATAGTCGTAAATCTCGGTAACAGTACCAACCGTCGAACGAGGATTCTTGCTGGCGCTCTTCTGCTCAATAGCGATAGCAGGTGACAAACCCTCGATCAGATCGACCTGTGGCTTCTCCATTTGCCCAAGGAATTGGCGCGCATAGGCCGACAGGCTCTCAACGTAGCGCCGCTGACCTTCAGCATAGAGGGTATCAAACGCCAGCGAACTCTTGCCCGAACCGCTCACTCCGGTCAAGACCACCAACCGATCACGGGGTATCTCAAGATCGATCCCCTTGAGATTATGTTCCCGTGCACCTTTGATCACGATTGTCGACTTAGCCACGACCGTCTCCACGCTGATGCTGTAGAAGCGAAAGCGCCGCCCCACCGGCGACGCCGTTCATATTGCGAGCCGCACCGAGTGCGGCTCACTGTAACGATCTATTCTTAGTATACCACGTATACCACGTTCGGCCAGAACAAACAGACTACTCAACGTGAACCGGCGTATCGACAGTAACCACCACGGTATCGGGCTGCGGTATCGTAACAAAGCGCTGACGCAGGGTAGAGAGCAGAACTGTGAGCGCACCGGTCAGCAAGACCGCCCCAAACAGGTATGGCGCATTCGGCGCAATCAGGTCAAACAGGGTACCGGCCAGCAGCGGCCCTAGCACCATCGTGAGGCTATTAAACGACTGCACTCCACCGAGAATCGCGCCTTGCTCGGTAGCCGACACCGACTGCGAAATCAGGCTGGTCAGCGATGGAGTAAGCATACCACTACCCAGGGCCACGATCCCGATTGCCGGGAAGAGCATCCAACTCGCAGGCGCGAGACCGGTCGCAGCAAAGCCGAGGGCCATCAGAGTCAGACCGGCCAGAGCCAGGCGAGCCTCGCCGAAGCGTGCCACCAATTTGCGGATAAGAAAGCCCTGCACCAACACCGCAATCAACCCGATGAAGGCAAAAACGATCGCATTCTGCTGTGGGCTAAACCCGAAGCGCACGTCGCTGTAGACCGGAAAATTGCTTTGCAGGCCGGCAAAGGCAAGATTAAATAACACACTACCGAAGATAAAAGGTTGAACACGAGGATCGCGCGCGACAGCCGTTAGACGAGTAACCGGATTCAGATTGCGTGACACCGACCGCATCCGCTTCTCTGGTGGCAACGATTCGGGCAAGCGGAAGAAGCCAAACATAACGTTAGCAAAGCTGAGTGCAGCAGCGAACAGCGCCGGTGCCTGCAAGCTAATGTTCACAAGGAGGCCACCGATAGCCGGGCCAAGTATAAAACCGAGTCCAAAGGCAGCGCCGATCATCCCCAGACCACGCGCACGCTCACTGGGAGGTGTAACATCGGCAATGTACGCCTGCGCTGTGCTGATGCTGGCGCCGGTGATACCGGCAGTAATACGGGCAAGGAACAGCAACCCGATAACCGTCTCGACACCGAGGAACGTCAGGTTTTCGGCGACGGCAAAAACGAGATAACTCAGACCGACCCCAAACAGACTCAGCAACAATATCGGTCGGCGTCCGAAACGATCGCTTAACGCACCAAGGATTGGCGCAAAGAGAAACTGCATCAACGCATACGAAGCAGTGAGCGCACCGACCACCAGAGCACGGTTATCGGCCAACCACGACCAACTTGAGCGTTCGACGATTTTGACATATTCAGGCAGCAACGGCAATACAATACCGACGCCGAGGAGGTCGATAAAAATTGTGAGAAAGATAAATAGGAGTGGTGAATGGCGTTTCATAGAAGAGAACCTTACTGTTGATTAGATTGCAACCAAAAAGGTTTGCTGTGCAAATTATATGGCCGTTCACAGATTTTGTCAATACTTTGCACGGAATTTGCACAGTGGCGACATATGGTAGCATGAATAGCAAAAGCAAGGTATCATGAAGCTGCTACGGCCGGCACCTGCCGAACACAGGAGCAGTATGACCTTTCATGGCTTCACAACCGAACGACTCATCGGTATACCGCCGGAATTTTTCACCGACGTCTTACCGGCGATCACTAAACCGAGCGAACTCAAAGTGACACTGCACCTGTTCTACCGGCTTAGTCGGCAGCGTAGCCGTCCCCGTCGGATCAGTTGGGACGATCTGTACCGTGACGAACCGCTCCGTCGTTCATTGCAGGCCCTCAGTTCGCTCCGTTCATTCGAGGAGCTGCTCGAGGAAGGTTTAGCCGCAGCAGTCCGGCGTGGCACCGTCCTGCATTTTGTCGAACCACTCGACGGGCGGGTACGCAACTGGTACCTGATCAATACCCCGACCAACCGACAATGGATCGAGCGCATGGGGACAAGTGGGATCGTTCCACCCTTCGAGGAACCGGCGGAACGGCCGGGCATCATCGAGTTGTACGAACAAAATATCGGACTAGTCACGCCGCTGCTGCTTGAAGAATTACGTACCGCCAGCGACCGTTACCCTGCGGAATGGCTTGAAGACGCCATCCGCGAAGCTGTGCGAGCGAATGTACGTTCGTGGCGTTATATTCAGCGCATGCTGGAGAGGTGGGCCGCCAATGGACGAGAAACTACGCCGTATCAGGCCGGACGACCTATCGATATTGAAAAATATACCGGCGGACAACTCGGACACCTCTTCCGCCGCGGAAGCGACGAAAGCGACCTCTGAGTCGGTGTGTCCGATTTGTCGGGGAGCAGGCTATTACACGCTCGATGTGCGATACGGAGATCCGAACTTCGGCGTATTAATCACTTGTCGCTGTAAGCAGGCAGAAAAAGAGCGTCGCCGTTATGAAGAACTGGAACGGCTCTCGAACCTCGCACCACTCCGTGATAAGATCTTTGCCAACTTTGACCGCACTGTCCCCGGCGTACAACGGGCCTTTGCCCGCGCTTTTGAATATGCGCAAAACCCTCAAGGTTGGCTGATCTTATTCGGCGGCTATGGCTGTGGGAAGACTCATCTGGCGGCAGCCATTGCCAACGAGGCACTCGAACGGCACATGCCGGTGTTATTCACCGTCGTGCCCGACTTACTCGATCATCTTCGGTCGACCTTCGGGCCGAATTCGGAGACGGCCTACGACGAACGCTTTGAACTCGTTCGGGACGTCGCTCTCTTGATCCTCGACGATCTCGGCACCGAAAACACCACGCCGTGGGCGCGCGAAAAACTTTACCAGATCATGAACCATCGGTATAATTATGCTCTACCGACGGTGATCACCAGTAATCGTGACCCGAAGGATATCGATCCGCGCATCCTTTCCCGGATGTTTGATGCTGCCATCTGCCGGGAACGCATCATTATTGAGGCGGGTGATTACCGCCGTTTAAGCCTTGAACAGCGGTACCATCCGCGTCGGCGACGGAACGACCAATCTCGGTCGCAACCGTAACACCACCTGGAACCAGTCGATGGCAACGTGAGAACAGAAAGTATAGCCTTATGACGTTGCGACATTTTCTCTCAGCGGCCGATCTGAACCGTGCTGAAGCCGAAGCGTTGCTCGACCGGGCAGCAGCGTTGAAAGCTACGTGGCGTGCCGGTGTTACCAGCGACCGACCGTTGTTGGGACAGACGCTTGCATTGGTCTTCGAGAAGCCTTCGTTGCGCACGCGAGTGGCGTTCGAGGCCGGAATGACTCAACTTGGTGGTCATCCGTCGTACCTTTCCGCCAATGACATCGATATGGGCGGACGCGAGAGTGTTCCTGATGTGGCACGGAACCTGAGCCGTTGGGTAGCGATTATCGCTGCACGTGTCTTCAAGCACGCAACAGTTGAGACGCTCGCTCGCTATGCAACGGTACCGGTGATCAATGCACTGTCCGACCGAGAGCATCCGTGTCAGGCACTGGCCGATATGCTGACACTCCGCGAACGGTTTGGCCGGTTGCAAGGTTTAACGCTAGCCTACGTTGGTGATGGCAATAACGTGTGCCACTCGTTGATGTTATTAGGGGCGACATTAGGCGTCAATGTACGGGTTGGGTGTCCGATGGATTATCGTCCCGCTCCTGACATTACCGAACTGACCGAGCAGTTAGCCAACCAACACGATGCGACCCTCACGATCACTACTTCGCCGATTGAGGCGGTGAGTGGTGCGGATGCCGTCTATACGGACGTATGGGCTTCGATGGGCCAAGAACATGAAGCCGCTCGTCGTCGCCCCGTCTTTACGCCGTATCAGGTGAACGCAGCGCTGATGGCCCATGCTGCACCGCATGCACTGGCAATGCACTGTCTACCGGCGCATCGTAGTGAAGAGGTAACGGCAGATGTGATCGATGGACCGCAATCGGTCGTGTTTGAGCAAGCGGAGAACCGCTTGCATGTTCAAAAAGCGCTGATCTTATTTTTGCTAGGAAAGTAGCACCGGTAGTAGCGGAAAGAGCGTTATGGCAGGCAACCGGGCAATCTTTGATCGGGCGATGGAACAGTGCCGCGAGGCATCCGCAAAAGGACGCTGGGACGACTCGTTACGCGCGGCAGTGCGCGCTTTACAAGAGTTTCCCCAAGATATTGAAGCGCGCACTGCGGCAGCCGTTGCCTTATTCCAAACGAATCGGTTAGATAAAGCATTGCAGGCGTTTAGCGATCTGTACGAGGCCGACCCAAATAATGCGTTCTATCTCAATTACATTGCTCAGTGCTATCGTCGTCAAGGAAACATTCCTGCCGCCGTCGAGGCCTACAGTGCCCTGGCCGCTCTGCATAGCGCCCAGCAGCGCACGCTGCAAGCAACTGAAGCGTTGCGTGAATTACTGACGTTACAGCCTGAACGAGACGATCAGCGTCGGCGCTTGGCTCAGCTCTATGAAGACCTTGGCGCCATCGCCGAATCAGCCGAGACTCATCTTGAACTGGCTCAACGTCTTCTCGCACGGGGAGAAACGGCTGAAGCGTTGTCTGAGGTCGAGTGGGTTTTGCGCCTCGATGCCAATCACCGCGTTGCCCGTGAATTGGCGACGCGCCTACGCGAACAACTGGGCGGACCGTCTCCCTCCCTTCGCGGTACTAGTAGCTTACGACCAGCCTACCCAACCAGCACACCGCGCGGCTCACATACACAACCTGAGCAGTTGGTCGCTGAAGCAATGGCTTGTCAGCAAGCGGGTGATGAGGAGCGGGCTATCGCTTTGTACGAACAGGCGGTGCAAGCCGGGATCGAACGGGCCGATGTCCTCTATTCACTCGGGTTACTGTACCAAAGTCAAGGTAATCTTAAAGCTGCGGTCAGCGTTCTCACGCGCGCAGCCGGCGACCCCGAATACGCCCTGTCCGCCCACTTTGCGCTTGGTCAAGTCTATCGAGACCTCGGTCAATTACCACAAGCGGCGCAAGAATTTGAGACGACCATCGGGCTGGTTGATCTCGAAACTATCGGCAAGGCCGAGGTTGATGACCTGATTGCAATGTACGAGAGCGCGGCAACGATCTATGAGCAACTGGGCGATCTGGCTCGTGCCTCACTGCTCTATGGTACCCTCGCCGAGTTTCTAGCCAGTAAACGGTGGGGGCGCGATCGTGCTGCCGAGTTCAAAAATCGGGCCAAAGAACTGGCCGATCGCAATATGTTCGCGAAGCTACGCACAATCGGTACCGGTGTTCTCCAACCAGCACCCGCTGCACCACCACCATCTCCACCGATAATTGACCCTGGAAGTGAGCGATGGGGCAAGCTGCGCCCGATCACCGATGTCTTGCGGTCAGGTGAGCGTTCTGAAGAAGAAGTAACACCGGAGGTCACACCAGCAACGCTTGAACAATTGCCGATCATCGAGCGGATGAGTGTGCCGACCAGCCTACCCACGCCAGCATTTCCACCGCCGACGCCGCTCGATCCGTCCGGTCTTGATGAGGTAACGGCCGGCTGGCTCGAACTGAGTGGCACCTATCTTGAACAGGGTCTGCTCGATGCCGCCCTCGACGCTTGTATGGAGGTGATTCACCACAATATCGAATATCTACCCATTCACTTACGTATGGGCGAGATCTATGAACGGCAGGGGCGCCCTGAAGAGGCATTGGCAAAATATCAGTTACTGATCGAGACGTATCAGGTACGAGGCGAAGCCGAAAAGGCGATTGATGTCTATTTTCGCTTTATCGAGCTATCACCCGATTCCATAAATGCACGCTCGAAGTTGGCCGAGATACTACGGCAGACTGGCCGTATCGATGAAGCTGTCGAACAGTCGTTACAGGTTGCCAATACCTATTTTCGCTTGGGTCAAACGAACAAAGCCCTCGAAGAGTTTCGCCGTTTGTTACAATGGGCGCCCAAACATCGCGAGGTACACACTCAATATGGACTGGCCTTGCTTAAACTGGAGCGATTTGAAGCCGCACTCGATGAATTTCGGCAGGCACTCGAACTCGGCTCACCGGACGATCCGGTCGCGCTAGCACGGCTCAACATCACGCTCGCTCTGATAGGCGAACAACCAAATGTCATTTGGGACTCGCTTGCCACCGTTCTGGAGCAATTACGCAAGCATCCCACTGAATTTGCTGCCGTTCAAGCGGAATACCGGGCTGCCCTGTTGATCGACGACCGCGCGTTGCTCCATTATATTCTGGCGATCATCCAACAACAGCACGAGCAACACCATCTGGCTCTCCTTGAGCTTGAACAAGCTCAAATCTTGCTCAACAACGAACCCGATCCGATGCTTCCACTCACCCTCGTGTATCGCGCAGCCGCCGATAGTTATATTGCGTTAGGGCAAGCCGAGCAGGCACTCGAACAGTTACGCAAAGGGCAAGCCGTTGCCGAGCAGACAACGCCCAACTCATCGATCCGCCATCCATTCGCCATTCCACCGTCGCGTGGCGATATGGTGCGTCGCATGGCCGAAGCGTATGCGGTCAGTGATGACTTAGTCGGGGCAGAGCAAGCGTTACTGGAAGCGAAAAAGTTATTGCCATACGATCGGGCGATCTACACCAAGCTGGCGAACGTCTATTTTCGGCAGGGTAAGCTCGCCGAGGCATTGGCCCAACTCGACGAGCTGGCAACATATTACGAAGAACGCCAACAATTGGATTTAGCGATAGAGCTTCTCGAATTCGCAGTACAGCTTGCGCCTAACCATATCGGCATGAGTAACCGGTTGGCGCGCTTACAACTGCGGGTTGGGAAACTCGACCAAGGTTTAGCCGGGCTGGTGCGGGTCAGTGAACTACAAAAACGTGCCGGTCAATTGAAAGATGCCGTTGCGTCGTTACAGGAAGTAGCGCAAACGTACTGGATGTTGAGTGATTATGAACGTGCGCGCGAGATGTACAACCGAATTGTACAGATAGCACCTAACGATGTTGATGCGCGTCAATGGTTGGCCCTCATGCACACCCTCTCGCGTCGCACCAAAGAAGCGATCAGCGAAAAGAAACAGATCGCGCGCATTTTTGCCCAACAACGCGATTATGACAATGCGATTGCCGAGCTGCACCAGATTATTGGCCTCGATCAGAACGATTTAGAAGCCTACTTCATGCTCTACGATATGCTCATGCGACGCGAGGAATACGGACAGGCCAGCCAACTGTGTCGGCGCATGTTGAAGCTGCCGGGAATTGAAACGGAACGGGTGGAAGCGATGTTGAGCGCCGCCAATCGTATGCTTGAGCAACGCAAGCCGGCGCCGCCACAGAGTTGACAATGATAGAGATCGAGCGTCTCTGGGCGCGGCTGAATCCGCTCACCTCGCCCTTTACGCTGATTGACATTCTGCTGGTCGCAGGATTTTTCTATTGGCTGTTGGGCATTGTGCGCGGGACACGCGCCGTCCAATTGCTACGTGGGGTTGGGATTTTACTCGTGATTGCGTTGGTGATGCCCTCGATCGCGAGTGATCGATTAACCCTGCTCAACTGGTTAGTTGTCAATATCATTTCACCAGCCTTGATCGTTGCCATACCGGTCCTCTTTCAACCCGAATTACGTCGGGCATTAGAAAGTCTTGGCCGTTCGAGTGATCTGTTTGGCCGACCATTTGGGGGCGCGAACCGCTCAGAATTGCTCGAAACGATCACCGTTATCAGTCGGGCTGCTGCTCAGCTCTCGCAGCAAGGGGTGGGCGCATTGATGGTGATCGAGCGACGAACACAGTTACAGGAGTTCGCCGACCGTGGCGTTATTCTTGATTCGCGGATTTCGACCCCGCTCCTACTCAATATTTTTTACCCTAACTCACCGCTACACGACATGGCCGTGATTATTCGCGGCAACCGCATTTTGGCTGCTAATGTTGTGCTCCCGTTGAGTGAAGATATTTCCGGGCCACGACGGTACGGTACTCGTCATCGTGCGGCAAAAGGCATTACCGAGCAGACTGATGCTATTGCAGTGGTGGTGTCAGAAGAAACCGGCGCTATCTCGCTGGTCAGTGATGGCCGGATGGTGAGTTACCTGACCGAGTCACGTCTGCGGACGATGCTGGCCGATCTGATGCAGATACCGCTTGAGTCGAACACGAAGAGGGCAGTATGAATGGCGTGCACTCGATTGTCTTGCGCGCTGTATTGGCGTTTGGCTTGAGTTTTGCCCTCTGGTCATTTGTCTCGTTTAGTGAGAACCCAGAAGAGACGGCACGGTTTGAAGATCTGACCTTACAGGTTGTGGGGTTACGCGATGATTTGATCATCGTGGATGCTAACGGTATACCGACCACTACCTTCCCCAATGTTGATGTAACCCTGCGCACCGACCGTCGTCAACGCTCGGAACTACGCCCGGTTGATATTCGAGTCGTGGCCGATCTGAGTGGGCTTGGCCCTGGCGATCATGTCGTACCACTGAATGTACAACCGACGCGCAGCAATCTCTCCTTTAGTGTGCCGGCCAATGGGGTTGAGCCACCGACGATTGATATTCGGCTAGAACCGCTCGTGACGTTAACGGTACCGATTAGGCTCGAGATAGTCGGCTCCCCACCATTCAGCTTTGAACGTGGGACACCGGAATTGCGATCAAATGGCGAGCTGATCACCAATGTGTCGGTCAGTGGCCCACAGAGCCGCGTGATCCGGGTGAGTGCAGCACGAACGGTAGCCAATATTAATCAGCTTCGAGCAACGTATAATGCACCGCTCACCCTGACACCAATTGATGCGAATAACCTACCGGTCGAGGGGGTGCAGGTGAAACCGGCGTCTATTACTGTGATCATTCCGATCAATCCGGTGGTCGGTCTGCGGTTGGTGCCGGTATCGCCGATTATCATCGGCTCACCGGCACCGGGCTATCTCGTCAGTAATGTTGTTGTTGACCCACCACTGATCACGCTGACCGGTAGTTCTGGGCCGCTCGATGCGATTAATCTGTTGCAGACCGAAGCGATTGATATCAGTGATGCCCGTGAGACGGTTGTGCGGATTGTCCCCTTGATTATTCCGATCGGCACGTCACCTGCCCAAGGTGAGCCGAACGCAGTACAGGTGACGATCACCATTATGCCGATTCCTATGCCATTTCAGGCGCGGCTACCGGTTGAAGTGACGTTGAGTGGTCTGGGCGGCGATCTCCAAGCATCAGTCCGACCGAACGTAATTGAGATGACCTTCGCCGGGACGACCGATCAATTGACGGCATTAGCCGCAACTCCCCTCGTGGTACAGCTCGATCTTACCAACCTTGGTCCTGGCACGTACCAATTTGCCGTGCGACCGTTACTTCCCGGCGGTGTGAGCATCGTCGGTGATCCACCTGAGGTAACGGTGACGGTTGTGCCAATACCCACACCAACCCCTACCCCTGAACCAGAACCGTCGCCGGAGGTTGAGCCGACCCCGACCCCTGATGCAGGGTGAGCGATGATGGCCAGTGCATCTGCATTACAGCGGCATCGTGGCCGGAGACGCTTGCCGATGAGCGCGCACAATGCTGGTGGCAGTGATCATCAGAAAGACGATGATGCTCACCGCATTCATCATTCCGCCCCAACGCCGGAATTCGATCAACATGCATAGATCGCCAATCAATCGCAACGCTAACGACACGTGCAATAATCCGAGCGGTAGGTAACTCCAGCCGCTGAACCGGACTGGAACGCTGAGCAAAGCTGGAATGATGATCAGCGCGTGGCCGAAGATCATCGCAAAAACGAAGCCAACGAAAATGCTGTGCAAGATGGCGTCGTATAGCAAGCCGCCATAGACACCGCCGCTTAGCGCCATGAGCAAGCCGCCAATCGTGAGCCATGCGCTGCCTGAGAGCATGCAGGTTGCGCTGAAGCGGGGCAGGCCGGGACGGCGAATCGTGCGCCGGCCAATATCGTAGGCTAAGAGCCAGAGACCGCTTGCCAGCAGGCCAATGCCGGCAAGCCGCGTGCCGTTGGCGTAATCCGCTAGCGACCATCCCAACCCAAGCCAGAGCAGGCCAACGCTAAGGCTAAAGCTCCAGAAGGTATACGCCGGCAGGTGGCGGAGCCGCCCTAATTCGAGCCGTTCACCGAAGATGGTGAGGGTGAGAAAGCTGGCCCACCAGAGCGACGCGAGCGCTAACGGCTGCCCCATTAGCCAGAGCAGATTGCCGCCAAACCACGCCATCCCGCCGAGCGCCATGGTGACCACAAAGCGTACCGGTTGGCGCTTGAGCAGCAGTGCGAAGATTGCAAGCAGGCCAACGCTGCCGCCCGTGATGAGCAACGCGCCGATAATTGCTGGTAAGCCCATCAAAAGGCTGATTCCTCCCAACAATGTCAGCAGCGGCCCGGCAAAGGCCCATGGTCGCCCGATGGCGACTGCTCGCTCTAGCCCAATCACTGTGCCGAGCATTCCGCCTACGAAGAGCTGGCCATGAATCGCAGCCAGCGTGAGCGATGATAACGGCAGCGCCCATCCCATGCGAAGCAATCCAGCCCAAAGGGCGCTGGTCAGCATCATTATCACACCGGCGGCAAAACCGGCTCGGAAGACGTTGGTAGGCGATAGTATCATCATAGCACCTCGTCATCTCTATGCTTGCGTCGTGGCGCGATCGCCTGATACCCACTGTACAGCCGTTTTCACGCGCTCGCTGTGAACAAAGTCACAGCACAAGCAGGCTCGCTAGTCTACAGTAGCCATAGTGAAAGCACGCATCATCAAGGCAGGATGGCGATGATGGCAAACATAGCGCGTTGGCGGGCGATATTGGTGGTCGGCATTCTAGGGGGGCTGCTGCCATGGGTGACGCTAGCAGCGCCTTCGCCAGTGCTCGATGATGGGTGGGGCGGCGACTATCAGCTCATTCGCGTTGGCGCCGGCGGCGATTACGCACAGCTCGGCGCTGCGTTGGCAGCGGCCCATCCCGGCATGGTGATTGAGGTCTTGCCCGGCGTGCAACAGGGGCAATGGACGATCGACCGTCCGCTGGTATTGCGTGGCCGGCATGGCGCGGTGCTTGATGGCGGTGAGGCGGGTTCCACGCTCACCATTACCGCGCCGGGAGTGACAGTGCAGGGCCTCAGTTTTCAGCGCAGTGGTTTGAAACCGATTGATGCGGCGATTCTGGTGCGCGCAGCGGCAGTAATGATCAGTGGTAATCGCTTCGAGCGTTTTGTGCGCGGGGTCGTGGTTGATAATGGCGCGAATGTGATGGTGACCAACAATACCTTCATCGGTGCGCTGGACGATATGCCGCGCGAGCACAGCATTGGGGTTGCCTTGCTAAATGCACCCAGTGTGAGGGTTGAATTAAACACGATCTTGGCGGTGCAGATCGGCATTGCTATCGACAACGCGCCGCGTGGTGTGGTGCGCGGTAATGTGGTGAGCCGGAGCGAGACCGGCATCGTCTCGCCGCTCATTGCAGGCGCTGCAACAATCCTTGGCGTCACCGCTACCTTCTTCAGCGCAGCCCTCTGTTTGCCGTCAGCCAGTGATGTGCTGATCGACCGCAATACGTTGACTGAGAATGTCACTGGCATCAAATTGGCTGGCAGCGCGCGAGTGACGGTGCAAGGCAATTTGATCGAGGGCCAGCGTGGCGATGGCTTGCTCGTACATAATAGTGCTGGCCTGATCGTGCAGGATAATCGGTTTGAGCGCAATGCCCGCGCTATCACCGTTGGCGGCAGCGGGGCGCTGACGGCGCAGCGCAACCGGTTTGCTAATCACGAAACACTGCTAGCGCTGCTGACCGGTGATGCAGCAGTTACGCTGCGCGGCAATGATATCGTACACTACCGCGTGCTACTAGCCAGCGAACCGCAAGCGCCGGTGGTCGTGTGGGCCGGCAACTATTGGCAACGCGGCTGGCCGGCTGATTGGTGGCTGGGGATGCAACTCTGGCGGCACGATCGCAATCGTGATGGGTTTGCCGATCAGCCACTTATGTTTGATGGAGTCATCGACCAATATCCGGCGCTGAGGCCGAACATTGGTGTACAACCGGCTTCAATGCCGGCAACCAACCCGGCATTATGGCTAGTGGCGCTGGTTGCAGGGGGATTGTTGGCAGGTGTTCTGATCCGGCAGCGGAAAGGATAGCGGTAATGGCATTTTCACCGGAACATGTGATCGACATAGCCGAAGCGGTGCGCTCAGCACGCCATGACGGCGCGATTTGGAGCGTGAATAGTGAGCAGATGAACGTGAATCTGATGCGGCTGCGCACCGGTGCAACGATTCCCGAACACGTCAATGCCGAGCTTGACGTGTTGTTAGCCGTGTATGAAGGCGAGGGCGAATTGATCGTCAATGGCGAGGCAATTGCACTCGGTCCCGGCGTGGCGGTGGTGGTACCGCGCAATGCGCAGCGCATGCTGCGTTGCTTGCGCGGGCCGTTGGTCTTTTTGACCGCGCACCGCCAACGCGGGGGCCTGATGCCGCGGTAATTGATCGAAACTGGCGGGTGCAGCACGCAGCACCCGCCAGTGCGTAACACTGCAATCGATCACCCCATCGGATCAATGAGCGTTGGCGCGGCGCCGTTGCCATTCCCGTTCTCATCGGGATCTTCCACCGAGAGGGCAGCGACACGATCACCAGAAGCGACGTTCACCACCGTCACGCCTTGGGTCGCCCGACCCAAGCGCGAGATCTCGCTGGCGCTGGTACGCATCACCATCCCGCCGGTGGTGATGAACGTGAGCAGCGAATGCTCATGCACAACCGCGGCGGCAGCGACTTCATCGGTTTCGTTGCGCAGCTTAATCGTGATCACACCACCGGTCGCCCGTCCTTTCACCGGGTACTCGCTGAGCGCGGTGCGCTTGCCAATGCCGCGGGCGGTGACGACGAGCAGATCGGCACCTTCTTCGGCTAAATCCATACTCACCACCCGGTCGCCCTCGGCTAAATTGATCCCGATCACGCCGGTAGCCGGTCGTCCCATCGGACGCACCTCGCTCTGCGCGAAGCGCAGGGTCTGACCACGAGCAGTGGTCAGCAAGATATCTTCGTGACCGTGACTAACTCGCACCCAACCGAGCACATCACCCTCTTCCAGGCCAATCGCAATCAACCCATTCGAGCGCACTTGGCTATACTCGCGCAGTTGGGTGCGCTTCATCTTGCCGCGCACCGTCGCCATCACCAGATACTCGGCGTCGAATTCGCGCACGGCCAGCATCGAGGTCACTTGTTCACCCGGTTCAAGCGACACAAGGTTAACCAACGGTAAGCCTTTGGCCGTGCGCGAGCTGTCGGGTACTTCGTGGGCTTTGATCTGGTAGACCTTGCCGCGGTCGGTGAAGAAGAGCAGATTATCGAGCGAATTGCAGGTCAGCAAGTGGCGGACAATATCCTGCTCACGAGTGAGCATGCCCTTAATGCCGCGCCCGCCGCGGCGCTGAGTGCGGTAGGCATCGGGCAATTGGCGCTTGATGTAGCCGCGGTCGGTGAGGGTAATCATCACCCGCACATCAGGGATCAGATCCTCGTCGCTGACCTCGCCGGTGACATCGGGAATAATGCGGGTGCGGCGCGGGTCGCCGTACTTGTCCTTCAGACGGCTCAAGTCTTCTTTGATCAGATGCAGCACCTTGCGCGGATTAGCCAGAATATCTTCGAGTTCGGCGATCAGCTTAATCACCTCGCGATATTCTTCCTCGATCTTCTGCCGTTCGAGAGCAGCCAATCGGCGCAGTTGGAGTTCGAGAATTGCCTGTGCTTGCCGTTCGGTGAGCGAAAAATTGCGCATCAAGTTATTGCGTGCGCTCTCGGCGGTGCGCGAATCGCGGATGGTCTGGATCACCGCATCGAGATTATCGAGCGCGATCTTGAGACCTTCAAGGATATGGGCACGTTCACGGGCGCGGGCCAAATCGAACTCGGTGCGGCGACGAATAACCTCTTGGCGATGGTTGATATACTCTTGCAGCAATCGCTTGAGCGTCAAAACGCGCGGCTGGCGGCCATGCTCGACCAGCGCCAGCATATTGATGCCGAAGGTGGTTTGCATCTGCGTATGCTTGTAGAGCGCGTTAAGCACCTTCTTGGGCTGAGCGTCTTGTTTCAGCAAGATGACCAACCGCATCCCGTTGCGGTCGCTCTCGTCGCGCACATCGCGAATGCCTTCGATCTTACGATCTTTGACCAACTCGGCGATCCGCTCTTGGAGCCGAGCTTTGTTCACTTGGTACGGCAGTTCGGTAACGACGATCATATACGCACCCCGCCCGGCTTCCTCGATGTGGGTCTTGGCTCGCAGCGTGATCTGGCCGCGTCCGGTGCTGTAAGCAGCCAAAATACCCTCCGTGCCCAAAATCAGTCCGGCGGTGGGAAAATCGGGACCGGGAATAATTTCCATCAGCTCTTCGACGGTAGCCTCTGGATGATCGATCAGATAGCTAATGGCATCACACAACTCGCCGAGGTTGTGGGGCGGAATATTGGTCGCCATGCCAACGGCGATACCGGACGCACCGTTGAGCAGCAGATTGGGTAAAATGGCTGGCAATACCACCGGCTCGCGATAACTGCCGTCGAAATTATCCCGAAAGTCGACCGTATCTTTATCAATTTCACTCAGCAATTCTTCAGCAATTGGGGCGAGACGCGCTTCGGTATACCGCATTGCTGCCGGTGGATCGCCGTCAATTGAACCAAAGTTACCTTGCCCATCAATGAGCGGGTAGCGCATACTCCACGGCTGCGCCATGCGGGCCAGTGCATCGTAGACGGCGCTGTCGCCGTGCGGGTGCATCTTGCCGAGCACGTCGCCGACGATACGGGCGCTCTTCTTGTAGGGCTGGTTGCTGCGGAAGCCCATGTCCCACATCCCGTACAGGATGCGCCGCTGCACCGGTTTGAGCCCGTCACGTGCATCGGGGAGGGCACGTGAGACGATTACGCTCATCGCGTAACTGAGGTAGGCCGTCCGCATCTCGTTGGTGATGCTGACGGGACGGACGATACCGATTTCCATTGGTTACTCCATTATCGGGTTTTAGCGCATCATAATGCGATGTTTGCCATCTGATATTATACCCTATCCGAGTGGTTTTGTCGAATACTGTTGAAAACATGTTCTAGAGCAGCAGCTATGCTACAATTCAAACAGTACCTACTATCGAAAGGAGGGAGCATGAGCACCGATGCCCGCCCACTCAACCGGCTCGCCGGAGAAGCCAGTCCATATTTACAACAGCACGCCGATAATCCGGTCGATTGGTATCCGTGGGGGGAAGAAGCACTCGAACGTGCGCGACGTGAAGATAAGCCACTGTTGGTGAGTATTGGCTACGCAGCCTGCCATTGGTGCCACGTGATGGCCCACGAGAGTTTTGCCAATCCAGAGATTGCAGCTATCCAAAACGAATATTTCATCAACATCAAAGTTGACCGCGAAGAGCGGCCCGACCTCGACAGCATCTACATGGCAGCGGCCCAGGCGCTCACCGGACGGGGCGGCTGGCCGCTCAACGTCTTTTGTCTTCCCGACGGGACACCGTTCTTCGCCGGTACTTATTTTCCACCTGATGCGAAGGCGAACCGGTATCGGATGCCGAGTTGGCGCCAGGTGTTACTCTCGATCGCCGAAGCCTATCGTACTCGACGCGACGATCTGACCGCTTCAGCCCAAGAGTTACTCAATCATATCAAACTGTTGGCTCAGCCACTGCCCGAAACGGCAACCATTGACGAGGCACTGCTGATGGAGGCTGCGGCCAAGCTTGAGCGTGAATTTGACCCTCAGTACGGCGGGTTCGGTGATGCGCCGAAGTTTCCGCAGCCGCTCGTGCTTGAATTTCTCTTACGAACCCACCTGCGAGGTCACGTGCAGGCTTTGCCGATGCTCCACCAAACCCTCGAACAGATGGCTCACGGTGGGATGTACGATCAGGTTGGGGGCGGCTTCCACCGCTATAGTGTTGATACGCGCTGGTTAGTACCCCACTTCGAGAAGATGCTCTACGATAACGCGCTGTTGGCCGAAGTTTATCATCTGGCCGCCCTCGTCACCGGTGATCCGTTCCTTGCCCAGATCGCCGACGAAACGTTTGCCTATCTGCTGCGCGATCTGCACCATCCCGAAGGTGCATTTTTTAGCAGCGAAGATGCCGATAGCTTACCGGTACCCGGCGCCGCCCACGCCGAAGAGGGTGCGTTTTATGTCTGGACACCGGACGAATTGCGGTTGGCGCTAGGCGACGATGCGACAATCGTCGGTGCTTACTATGGGGTAACGCGGCAGGGCAACTTTGAGGGTAAGTCGATTTTGTATGTGCCACGCTCGGCGTCGGCAGTCGCGGCAAGGCTCGGAGTGCCGGTTGAGCGAGTTACCGAGACAGTTGAACGTGCGCGACCGATTCTGCGTGCATTCCGTGAGCAGCGTCCACGCCCTTTCCGTGATGAAAAGATTATTACCGCATGGAATGCACTGGCGATCAGAGCATTGGCGACGGCGAGCGCGCGGGTGCCAGAATATTTGTCCGCTGCCCGCCGGTGCGCCGATTTTCTTCTGGCAAACCTGCGTCGCGCTGATGGTCGGTTGTTGCGCAGTTGGAAGGATGGTCGGCCCGGCCCGGCCGGTTTTCTCGATGATTATGCGCTACTCTGCGATGCACTGCTCGAATTGCACGCTGCTGGTGGTGAGACGTACTATTTGGCAACAGCCATCGAGTTGGCCGAGGCGATGCTTGATCTATTCTGGGATGCACAGTCGTGGATGTTTTTTGATACCGGGCGCGATCAGCCGGCATTGGTGACTCGTCCGCGCGATCTCAGCGATAATGCCACACCGTCGGGTACGTCGGCAGCAACGATGGCGTTGTTGCGATTGCATGCACTGACCGGCAATGATCTATACGCTACGCGGGCCGAGCAGGTGTTGCAACAAGTAGCACCGATGTTGATCCGTTTTCCGCTTGGCTTCGGTCGCATGTTGTGTGCTGCCGATCTGATGATCGGGCCGACTCGCGAATTGGCCATTATCGGTCCCTCCGGCCATCCGACGACTCAAGCCCTATTGGCGGTGGCCCGCGCTGCCTATCGGCCCCGACTGGTGATCGCCCACGCCGAACCCGGCGATCCGATCGCTGAACAGGTGGCATTACTCGCCGGACGCACGTTGATCGATGGTCAACCAACAGCCTATCTCTGTGAGCGGTTTGCTTGCCGGTTGCCGGTCACGACACCCGAAGCGTTGCTGGAACAGTTGGGGTGACGGGACGGGATGCAGAGACGCAACGTTGCCAACGAACACCACGGATCGGCGAAACCCTGGTATGATTTGCAAGTATAGTTGCGTCTCTGTTGTACATCGGCGATATGCACATCCTACACGTTGTCCAACTCTACTGGCCTGCTCCTAGTGGGGCAGCCCGCTACTTTCAAGAGATCGGCGCCCGCCTCGTCGCCGAAGGTCATCGGGTAACGGTACTGACGACCGATGCCTTTGACCTTGAACACCTTTGGATGCCCGGCAAACGACGGATTACCGAGCCGTTCGGTGAACACGATGGGGTGCAAATCAGACGACTAGCGATCCGCCGACTACCCGGTCCGGCGCTCCTCTACCCGATCATCCGTCGGCTGATGGTCGAAGTGGGCCGCTTGGGCCGACCAAGCGTGTCAATCTTGCGCCGGTTCGCTATGCTCACTCCACAGATCCCCGATCTCATCACAACCCTCGCCGATCCGGCACTGTCCGATGTCACCGTCGTTCACACCACCAACATCACCCTCGACTTTGCCCTGATTCCGGTGGCATGCTGGACCCAACAACACGGCCTACGCCACATCTGCACACCATTCGTGCATGTCGGTGAACCGGGGAGTGAGCAAATTGTTCGCTACTACGCGATGCCACACCAGATCGATCTGCTCCGACGGGCAACGTATATAGCGACCATGACCGAGATTGAACGAGCGTACCTGATGCGGCGTGGTCTTCCCGCTGCTCAGATCGTCACCATCGGTGCAGGAGTAACGCCCGCCGAAGTTACCGGTGGCGATGGACGGCGTTTTCGAGCCACCCAGCAGATTAATGGGCCGATGGTGCTGAGTTTGGGTGTGGCTGCGTTCGACAAAGGCGCTATCCATACGTTAGCGGCGATGCGACGGTTATGGGCACAAGGAAGTGACGCAGTATGGGTGCAATGTGGACCGGCGTTCGGTGGTTTTGCCGAAGCAGTAGCGGCCCTGACACCGTCCGAACGAACGCGCGTGCGGATTCTCGGCTACGTTGATGACGATACCCGCCGCGACGCACTCGCCGCTGCCGACGTGTATGTGCAGCCATCGCGCACCGACAGCTTTGGTATCACCTATCTCGAAGCGTGGTGCAACGGTGTGCCGGTGATCGGAGCGCGGGCCGGTGGTGTACCGGCGGTAATCCGGCACGGGGTTGATGGCTGGTTGGTGCCATTTGGAAACGTACCGGCGATTGCTGAGGCCATCGACCGTCTCCTGCGTGATCGCACGTTGGCGAGAGCAATGGGCGCTGCCGGACGAGCACGTGTTTGGCGTGAACTGACGTGGGATGCCGTTTACCAACGAATTCGCCCGCTATATGGCGAGCTTGGGTGAAGCGGTGAGGAAAAAAATCGTAACTCAATCAATTCCAAAGCGTGATAGGATGAATGCAAGCCGTCCTACTCCCACTCTGGTGAGAAAATACCACCGTGGTGATCCAATGATCTACCTTCCACCTCACACCACGCACGTCCCTGTTCCACGACTCAACTTTTGCCCAGAACCAACATAATGCGATCCTCCGTTGGGTACCTTGGATCGCCGGATTCTTTACCGGCTTCGTGACCGACATATTACGATACTATATCTCAACTAACATCAACTACCACGCAACGATACTTGATCCATTTGCCGGTGTTGGAACAACCCTCGTTGAGGGATTACGGAACAGCTTCAATGGTATCGAGTTTGATATTAACCCCTGTGCTACCCTCGCGGCAAAAACAAAGTGTAGCGCTTTTCATGTTTATCTAGCTCGTGTAGCAGCGGCAACAGAAACGTCGGCGGTTGAAGCGCATCGCCGTACCGTATCCGTTGTTCGTATATTTTTAAATGGTGAGGAGATTAGGCATTGCCTGACGGCATCAATATCCAACCACCTGCGGGTTTTTATTCACGTCTCCCATTGTTTAGCCCGGCTGTTGAACGGAACGTGCGCTATTGTCCTGAACTCATTACCACCTTCCGTATGGCAGCGAGCGAATCTTCTCTGCGTGCGACTCATCCCGGAACGTATGTCCGCAGGTGTGGGAAGACGTTCGAGCATTCTACCGTACAATGACAATGCGCGAACTGAGTTTTCTCCAATTTGGCATACAATCGTAACCGGTTTTGGCAACCACGATCCCGGTAAAGGGCGGTACAATCAACAGCGTTCTCTATGGAACCCACTCCATCCCGGTTGTAGATGGGCGCAACATTTGCGATCAAACCGCAAAGACCACCAAGAACTGATCGAGGCCGTGAAACAAGTAGTTCAACAGGATATGTCATACCGCTGTGTTTATCCAACACTTATGCGATCATCGCGTGTTATTTCCATCAGAATACGATCGTAACGACGCCCATCTAGCATGATAGCTCCACGTAACCGGCCCACTTCGCGAAAGCCGGCCCGCACATAGGCCCGGTACGCCCGCTCGTTGAACGCATACACCCACAACGAGATGTTATAAAGGTTGAGATAGCGAAACCCGTAATCGACTAACAAACGAACCGCTTCACGTCCACAACCTTGCCCCCACACCGTTTTATCACCAATAGCGATGCCCAGTTCGGCAATGCCGTGGAGTAGGTTGATACGAAACAAACTACATGTGCCGATCAGCCGCTCACCGTCACGCAGTATTATCGCAAAAGTACGCCGATCGTCTTTGGCTATGGCGTTTGCATTAATCCACTGCTGTTCTTGTTCGAGGGTGTAACTGTACCCCTGTTGGCCTAACAGAGCAGTGAATTCCAGATCGGCAAACCACTGTGCCAGCAGTGGTGCATCATCGGCGAAGATATGGCTCAGAAAGACCCGCTCACCGGCTACAACGACCGGTCGCGTTTGTGGGTGGGCGTTCATCATCAACCCTTCCCTGGTATCGAACTACCCTTCCTCATCACTGTTCATCAACCGAACATAACTATCGTAGCGCTCAGGCGTGATTTCTCCCCGCTCGACCGCAGCGCGTACTGCACAGTTAGGTTCATGCAAATGGGTACAACCGGCAAAGTAGCAATCGCGGAGAAAGGGACGGAATTCGCGAAAACACCATGCCAAATCGCGCGCCGGCAGTTTCCACAACCCGATCTCACGAATGCCCGGTGTATCGGCGACATAGCCACCTCCCGGCATGGTAAGGGGAATGAGTTCGGCGACAGTCGTCGTATGGCGCCCTTTGGTGAGGCGCTCACTCACCTCACCGGTGCGCAAATTGAGACCGGGCTGGATCGCGTTGAGCAGGCTGCTTTTGCCAACTCCTGACTTACCGGTGACAACGCTAATCTTGCCGATGAGCCGATCGCGCAGGTCGGCAATCCCTTCGCCGCTGATGGTACTCGTATACACGACCGGGTAGCCGATCTGTTCATACGGTCTGAACAGCGACTCAGCGACTTCACGCCCGACGAGATCGATTTTGGTCGCCACAATGATTGCCGGTAGTTCGCTGTGTTCACAGATGACCAGATAGCGGTCGAGCATACGCGGGGTAAACTCCGGTTTAGCGCACGCAAAGACCAACAACACTTGATCGACGTTGGCAACGATGACGTCCTCTTTGTACGCGCCGCGTGAACCGGCAGCCCGCCGAGCCAACTGACTGCGCCGCGGCAAAACCGCCTCGATAGCACCTTGCCCATAACCGACCAAAACCACTTCAACCTGATCACCGATCACGACCAGGTCGGTTGCCTGACGCTCCTTTTTCAAGCGACCACGCAAGCGGCATTCGAGCAGACCTTGTTCGGTCAGTACCCAGAAAAAGCCACTCTGCGCCCGCAATACCGTTCCGATCAGACGGCCAGTCTTGGTCTCCGGCGCCGATACGGTTTGCTCGATCTCCACAGCGGCTGCTTTACGATTCATCAATGCGCACCTCCAGCCGATGTACTCCCAAGAGATCGAATGCCACACTAATAATCCGCTCGATCAACGACGGTGACGGCAGCTCTGCGGCGGTAGCCGCCTTCAGCGTCGTGTGCGCCGATCGCGGTTGCCCCGTTTTGGGCGGATGATACGTTAGCGAGCCGTCACGCTCTAGAATAATCATGATGGTTCCCTCCGCAACAATTGGTCGCGTTTGATGGACGGCGGTGGTGATAGCCTGATGATCTGTCATCGTTAGCAATCCTCGTTCTCAGTACCCGTCTGCCTCAGTGCCATTCGACTTCATTGTGCGGAGGGAATAAAAAGGCTGTGGTTGCTGACGCCACAGCCCAAATAAGTAACGGGCTGTAGGCGCTTAGCAGCTTCCCACAGCCCGTCGGTATCACAGGTTAGCCTGTTTAGCCTGTGCTGTGTGAAGCCTCTCCTGCATCAATGGAGTCGCACAGTACCATCACAACAATCGTTGGGGTTCTATCGCTGATGAGTGGCATGCGCTCCTCCTTTGACCAGAATAGACGTTAATGCTTGCTCGTGCAGCATAACACGCAGTTTCACGATTGTCAATGTGGGTTTCCTCAGTCTTTGGGCTGATCATAAGCCACGTGTTGCCACGAACAATTATCTCGTCGGTACGGAAATGGTGCTTTCGCGGTTCACGTTGCTGCACGTAGCCTTCCTGCTTCACCTGATACCGTTGCTATCACATGCTGCCACGTCTCGGCGGCAACGTTTCGCCCGCAGAGCAACACCACGACTCGCCGTCCTTGCAAATCGCCGATTTGGCCGGAGAGTAACGCTGCCAACGGCACAGCTCCACTCCCCTCGACAATGAGGTGATGCTCGACGAACAACCAATGCATTGCCTGCATAATTGCCGCTTCATCAACGCACACTACCTCATCGAGCACTTGCTGTAATATCGGCAACGTGATCGTATCAGCTTCCAACCCACCGGCCAACCCATCGGCTAATGTTGGTCCATCAGGTATCGGGACAACACGTCCGGCCCGTAAGGCTGCTGCCATTGCCGCGGACGCTGCCGCCTGGACTCCAATGATGCGCACCTGTGGATTGATAGCTTTTGCCCATAGACCAACACCGCTCGCCAGACCACCACCACCGACGGCGACGACCAACACCTCAACGTTGGGTAACGTTTCCCACACTTCTACCGCTAATGTGCCTTGCCCGGCAATGACCATCGGATCGTTGTAGGGTGAGATAAAATACCAACCATGCACTTTGGCCAGCCGTAATGCTTCAGCTTCAGCTTCATCGTAGCTTTGGCCGTGCAAGCGTAAATCTACCGGATAACGATACAACCCAGCGATCTTGGCCGGTGAAGCTGTCGCCGGCACAACTAGTGTAGCGGCATGGCCGGTCAGTGCTGATGCGTGGGCGACGCCAAGAGCATGGTTCCCGGCCGAACACGCAACCACATGCACATTGGGCGGTAACTGGCGTAGTACATTCGCGGCACCACGTAGTTTAAAACTACCGGTCACCTGCGCTAATTCAAGTTTGAGCCACACTTCAGCGCCTAACAACGTACTCAGTGGCCGACTCAACTCAAGTGGCGTAGGTTGGACAATACCGGCGATGTGTTGACGAGCTGTCAAGATGGCTACCGGCTTCACATCAATACGAGCTGTCATAGATTACTCTGCTTACGCATGCCCCCGGATCGGTTTAGGCCGATACGGCTCTTCTAATCGCTGAATTTCTTCCGGTGTGAGCTGGATTTCGAGGGCTGCGACTGCCTCTTCGAGCTGATACATCTTAGTTGCCCCGATAAGCGGTGCCGTCACTTCGGGTTTGTGGAGCAGCCATGCCAGCGCGATCTGGGCATTGCTCACCCCGCGCTCCCGAGCAATCTCACTCACCCGCTCGACAATTACATAATCGCTGGCATCGTACATCGCGTGCGAGATGGTATCTGAGCGACCACGCACCGTCGCAGCGCCGGTACCTTGTGGCCGATTACCGGCTAAGAAACCACGTGCCAGTGGACTCCATGGAATCACTGCTAGTCCCGCATCACGACATAGCGGGAGCATCTCACGCTCTTCTTCACGGTAGACGAGGTTGAGATGGTTTTGCATCGAAACGAACCGTGCCCAACCGCGTCGTTCTTGTATACATAAGGCCTTGGCTAATTGCCACGCAAACATACTCGATGCACCGATATAGAGAGCTTTTCCGGCGCGCACAACATCGTTCAGCGCTTCCAGCGTCTCTTCAATGGGTGTTTCGTAATCCCAGCGATGAATCTGGTACAGATCGACATAATCCATCCCTAATCGGTGCAGAGAGGCGTCAATTGCCTGCATAATATGTTTGCGGGAAAGACCGCGATCGTTCGGGCGATCGCTCATCGGCTGATAAACTTTGGTTGCAATAACCAACTCATCGCGACGTACCCCAGAATCGCGGATGGCACGACCGAGAATTTCTTCACTCATCCCCAGCGAGTACATATCGGCAGTATCGAAAAAGTTGATCCCCAATTCTAAGGCGCGAAAGATAAATGGACGACTAGCGGCTTCATCGAGCACCCATTCGCGCCATGTCGGCGAACCATAGCTCATACAGCCGAGACAGATCCGCGAGACGTGCATACCGGTTGTGCCGAAGCGGGTGTATTGCATAGTTCCTCCTATTGGCAATGTTCGGTGATATGTCTATCATAGCAAACATTGATGAATCCGGTGTTGCGTAATGTAATCTTCCGGGCGCAGCACTGCCGTGCGGTCCTGGGGCAGCACCGTTGGGCGCAGCACTGCCGTGCGGTCCTGGGGCAGCACCGTTGGGCGCAGCACTGCCGTGCGGTCCTGGGGCAGCACCGCCGGGCGTAGCACTGCCGGGCGCAGCACTGCCGGGCGCAGCACTGCCGTGCTGCGCTACTTGACCGTATGGTAGGCGCGTGATAGAGTCAACGTACTATGGTAACTGTTACAGTTCATTCAGGTCGGGAACGACCGATCATTCAACGACATCCTTGGGTATTTTCCGGCGCTATCGCCAGTGTGCGCGGTAATCCTGCCCCCGGCGAGGTAGTCGAGGTATACAGTCAAGACGGCAGTTGGTTGGCACGTGGGTTCTGGAGCAGTAGCTCGCAGTTGCGAGTACGTCTCGCAACATGGGACGCTACCCAGCCTCTCGATGAGACGTGGCTGCGTGACACAATTGCCCGCGCTGTGAGTGGCCGGGAGCGCTGGTTAATCGATCCGGCGATCGCTTGCCGCCTCGTCTTTAGTGAGTCGGATGGATTGCCCGGCCTGATTATTGACCGGTATGGTTGCTACCTGGTCATTCAATTGCTTACCCAAGCTATGGCAGTACGTGCTGAGCAGGTTGTGGCCGCACTCGTTGATCTGTTAGCCCCCCGCGGGATTTACGAACGTAGCGATGCGGATGTGCGCGAAAAGGAAGATTTACCAATAGTCGCCGGGTTGCGTTGGGGCGAACAACCACCGCGCATGCCGATATGTCCAATTAGTGCCCTTGGTCAGATGGCAACCGGTCTACGCATGTTTGCTGATGTGACAACCGGCCAAAAGACTGGGATTTATCTCGATCAAGCAATTAATCACGCACGGGTTGGTGCATACTGTAACGGAGCAGAAGTGCTCGACTGCTTTTCTTACGCTGGCGGCTTTGCCCTAGCCGCTGCCCGTGCCGGGGCGTGTCGGATAACCCTCGTTGATGCTAGTGCCGATGCGCTGGCACTCGCCGGTGAAAATCTGCGCCTCAATAAACTCACTACTTCGGCAGAGTTTGTCGTCGGCGATGCTTTTCACATACTACGCCAGTACCGCAATGAACGGCGTCAATTTGATGTGGTGATCCTCGATCCGCCGAAGTTCGCTTATCAACAAACACATCTGCAACGGGCTACCCGCGGTTACAAAGATATCAACTTACAAGCATTGCACTTGATTCGACCGGGTGGCATTCTGGCGACGTTTAGCTGCTCTGGCCTTGTCTCTGCCGATCTCTTTCAGAAAGTCGTCTTTGGCGCGGCTGTTGATGCCGGGCGCGATGTCCAAATCCTTGAGCGGCTTACCCAAGCCCCCGATCATCCGGTCTTACTTAGCTTTCCTGAAGCTGAATATCTCAAAGGTTTTATCTGTCGAGTGTGGTAAACTAATGTCGCTTTGGTTGAACACAGAGTGAATATGAATTTCACAATCTTTGAAGATGGACACATCGCTAGCCCGACCGGTTTTCGTGCAACCGGTATCTCGGCTGGGCTGAAAGAGGGGAGCAAGGCGCGCGATCTGGCTCTCATCTATTCACTGCATCCGTGTCGTGCAGCAGCCCTCTTCACAACCAGTGTCTTCAAAGCGGCTCCCGTTTTTCTCAGCCAAGCGATTTTGTTACGTAACCACGATGCTATCCGTGCTGTGCTGATTAACGCCGGACATGCTAATGCTGGTACCGGTCAAGCCGGTCTGAATGATGCTATCGAGTGCGCCAAAATCACGGCTGATGAACTGGAGATACCACGCGACTCCGTTTTGCTTATGTCAACAGGATTGATAGGTGTGCCGTTGCCGATGCAGCGGATGCGCAACGGGATTCGGCGGGCAGTGAGCGAACTCGATAGTAACGGCGGTCGGCGTGCAGCCCTCGCCATTCTCACGACCGATACTCGTCCGAAAGAACGGGTCTTGCGTGTGTCATTGCGGAACGGTCCCCGTTTTACGCTCGCCGGTATGGCGAAGGGCACCCGTATGATCCACCCTCGCTTGGCAACGGTGCTGGTCATGATCACAACCGATCTCGCTATCAGTCAGCCCCTCTTGCAACGTGCCCTCCATCACAGTGTTGAGCGTTCGTTCAATCGACTGAATATCGACGGGGATCGTAGCCCCAATGATAGCGTGATAATGTTGGCCAACGGTGCTATCGATCATCCACCAATTACCGACTCGAGTACGTGGGAATATGGCGTATTTCAAGAAGCACTCGATTATCTCTGTGCCGATCTCGCCGGACAGATCGTGCGTGATGCCGCCGGTTCTGGTAAAGTAATAAAGGTAGTTGTACAGGGTGCATCTGACGGAGCAATGGCTCAGACCATTGCCAACGCTGTCGCACGTTCTGGTTCGGTGCGTGCTGCTTGCCGGCGTAATTCCTCCGATTGGGGTGCGTTATTGGCAGCAATTGGTGCAAGCGCTGTCGAACTACGACCCGATTTGCTCGATTTGCAAATCGGAACGGTACCGGTGATGACACGCGGTACACCGGTACCGTTCGACCCAACGACACTAGTACAAGCGATGTCTGGTCCAGAAGTTGAGTTGATAATCGACCTCAACCTCGGGCCGGCGGAAACGACCGTCTGGACCTGTACGTGGACGGATGGATGAACCATTATGGAACAGACTTTACCGTTATTTCCCCTCGGCACGCTCCTCTTCCCCGGTAGCTTGTTGAGTCTGCATATTTTTGAAGAGCGTTACCGACTGATGATCGGACGGTGTTTGGCGACCCAGCAGCCGTTTGGTATTGTGTTACTACGGCGTGGGCACGAGGTCATCGAAGGTCGCCGAATGGCAATTGCCCCCGAACCGTATGATGTCGGCACGGTTGCCGTGATTCAAGAGCATCTTCGCCTTGAAGATGGTCGTTACTTGCTCCAGGTTATCGGTCAGCAGCGCTTCCGGATCGTACAAATTGTTGAACAAACGCCTTATCTTGTGGCACAGGTTGAACTGCTATCGGATCACGTTGATGGGCAGACAATCGCTGCAGCCAATGAGTTACGCACTACCTACCAACGTTACTGGGAACGAGTCGCGACCATTACCGGTGCCGAGATCGATGTCGAACCATTGCCACTCGAACCGGTAAAGTTAAGTTATCTCCTCGCCGACCGTCTCCAAATCGATCCGGTCCAGAAGCAACGTTGGCTCGAAGCAAATGTCACCGAGCGTTTACGCAGTCTGAACAAAGCTCTCCGCACTGAATTAGCGATCTTGCCACGCGGACCACAGCGGTTTGATCCGCGCAATATGTTCGGAAGTTGGAATAGTCTGAATTAGTGCAACACGTATGATTATCGGTTCTTGTACTATCCACTTGCACATCGCCACTGCTCAATCGCTGAAAGAGAAACGTCAGGTGTTGCGCTCGCTCATCTCGCGTATCCGCAACGAGTTTAACGTGTCGGTTGCCGAAGTTGATGATCAGGATCGATGGCAGAGTGCGATCCTCGGTGTAGCGGTGGTTGCTACCGATCAGGTCCACGCGCAGCGTCAACTTGAAGCAGTGGTCAGTTTTATTGAACGGCAGCGTCCCGATTGCCCACTTCTGAATTACGCAATCGAAATGCTATAACGATAGTAGCTACCGCGCTCATCGCCGAACAAACAGACACACTATGACAGACGAGATCTATCCCTTTCCGCTGTTGGCGATGGTCGGTCAGACCGAACTTAAGACGGCGCTCATCCTTGGATTGATTAACCCCCAAATTGGTGGCATTCTGATAAGCGGTCCCTACGGTGTTGGTAAGACGACCGCAGTCCGCAGCCTCCTCGATCTTATGCCATTTGTCACGCGCGACGCAACCACAAGCGATGGCAAGCCCCTTATAGAACGGATGCGGTTGATCGAATTACCGCTCAATGCTCGACTTGAAGATGTTGTCGGGGGGATCAACGAGCGGATCGCACTTGAACAGCGGATCGTTCGGCTTGAAGAGGGAATTCTCGCCCGTGCGCACGGTAATGTTCTCTACGTCGATGAGATTAACCTGCTTGATCAGGCCGTGGTAGATGCCATCCTCGATGCTGCAGCACAGGGTCGTACCTTTGTACGCCGTGGCGCAATGATCCGACTCTTTCCCAGTCAGTTTATATTGATCGGGTCCATGAACCCAGAGGAGGGTGCATTACGCCCGCAAATCCTCGATCGCTTTGGTTTACGAGTATGGGTTGCCCCGGTTGCCGATCATCGTGCTCGGCTAGAAATCTACCGGCGGGCACGCGATTTTCGGAACGATCCGGCGGGATTCCGGCAAGTCTATGCTGCCCAGACCACGGCTCTCGCTGAAGAGATTATGATTGCGCGTGAGATACTGCCCCATGTGACGATTCCACCCGAATTGGAGGAACAGGCGCTGGCATTAGTACAGCGTTTACAAATTCCATCGCACCGCGCCGAAATTGCGCTGCTCGAGGGAGCAAGGGCACGCGCTGCCGCCGATTTTCGCAATACCGTTAATACCGAAGATATTCGGCGGATTGCACCGTTGGCGCTTACGTGGCGGCACAGTGACTGGTTTGAACGGCACACTGCCAATGTACACACCGAGCAGGCTACGATCAATGCAGCCCTTGATGAACTATTTCCGGTGAGTGAGACACCACGTCGGCCGGGGCGACGCAGCACGATGCGCCAGATAGAAGATTCGGCGATGGATAACCACTAGGAATCCAGCATGAAAACCGAGTGTTGATTACAATTCTGTAATAGCTTTACCTGCATCTTCAGGAAAACTATACACGACAATCCCTAAACGTTCGGCCACCTTCCGCGCTGCTGGGTCGACCATCGGCGAAATCACAATAAGTTGTTGCGCTGTTCGGCCATGGCGTTGTTGATACCAACGCGCTTTGCGTTCAAATAAATACATGTCAGCTTTGCTCATTGAAGATTTAATCTCACAAATAAGCAAAACACCATTTTTAATTATTAGATCGAGTTCAATTTGTTCAGGACGACCAAACACCTCACCGCTATCATCATACTCATTGACGTGAATCACCTCAAGCGGGAAGAAATCGGTCAAAATACCTCGAAGCGCACTTCGAAAAGATTGTTCGGAAGACAACCCCCAGCGAGCACCTAGTGCACCTATGGTCGAATCAAACCGACGATCAAGCACTTTCATTCCCTGGATAAGTTCACGAATCTCGCGCTGATTCTCTTCCCACCGCCGATCTTGCTCTTCCCACCGCCGATTTTGCTCCTCCCACTTTCGGTTTTGCTCGTCCCACAGTCGTACTTGTTCGTCCCACCGCCGATCTTGCTCTTCCCACCGCCGATTTTGCTCTTCCCATAACCGCATTTGTTCTGCCCAACGTCGTGACTGCTCTTCGCGATCACGACGTAGCTCTTCGAGAATTTGATCAAATCGACTCTCTGTTTCACGGCGGTCAGCAAAGTATTGTTGCGACAGCCGCAAAATTAAACGCTGCAACTCTGGATCACGCTCGAAGAGCGCCGGTAGTTCTTGCAAGATGAGTTCGCGTAGTTGTTCGCGATCAATCGTCATACAAGTTGCTCACACACGGGCCAGCAGAGAATGAACAGTCTAATTGATTATAGCATAGAGTTTCCTTGGGGAAGGGCTGATATTCCACCGGTAGAATGAGCCAGTGGTGGGGCGAATAGGGTGCGAGGGAGGAGGAGCGTGACCGTACCATCGTTTCAAGGGCACGCCATCGGTGCGGTGAGTGGGGCGGGTAGGGTGAACCCACCCGCGTCGCTGGGACTGACCATCATTAAGGTGCACAGAGCGGGTGGGGTCAACCCACCCGCATCTTGGTGTCACGCCATCGGCGGGGTAAGCGAAGCGAGTGGGCGTAACCCCCTTCTCGTTTTGCGCGCAGACCAGCGGCGGGTCGAGCCGGTGGTGTGAGGGGAACCCACCCGCGTCGCTGGGACTGACCATCATTAAGGTGCACAGAGCGGGTGGGGTCAACCCACCCGCATCTTGGTGTCACGCCATCGGCGGGGAGAGGATAGCCTGGAGGCGAGCGATGGCGCGACGTTGGAGGGCCTTAGTGGCCGAAAGGGAGAGACCGAGCTGACGTGCCGTATCAGCAAGCGAGCAGGTGTCGCGAAAGCGCAAGGTGAGCACGCGCCGGTAAGCAAGGGGCAGCGTGGCGATAGCTTGGTTAAGGGCGGCGTGGTCGGCGGCGTGGAGGCAGGTGATAGCGACATCGTCGTCAGCGGCGAAGTGCGCCGCGTCGGTCAGGGGGACGGTCCGCCCGGCGCGCCGGTGGGTATCGACGACCAGATCGTGCGCGAGCCGGAAGAGCCAGGCATCGATGGGCACACCCCGGTCGACAAAAGCCGGCGCGCGTTCGAGGAGACGCAGGAATAGGTCGTGGTGTAGGTCGCGCGCAAGGTCAGGGTCACGCAGGCGACGGGTGAAGTAGCCAAGGAGACGCGGGGCGTAGGTCGTGTAGAGCCAGCCGATGATCTGCGGGTCACGCTGTTGCAGTCCGGTCACGATGGTGTGATGTGCAGGGGATTGCATCTGTGTCTCCAAGTATAGGATTTGGGTAGTGCGAAACGGTACGATTTTTGCAAAACGTTAGTGGTACCGGAGTGGAAGATCCACCCCGGCTTGGAGTCTGAACAACATCTATTTGACACTTAGGCACTGCGCACGCGGATTGGGCGACGCACTGCATTCGGGTGCCAACAAGGATTTGCTGGGTCTAGCGGTTCGTCAGCTTCAGTATTTGGATGGTCGGAGTGAGGTGGTTGATCTGGCGGTGGTGGAGGCGGAGCTGATGCCGAAGGGCGGGGAATCAGACGGATGAGTGATAGAAGTAATGACATGATTGTCTCCTGATCACTTCAATGAAGAAACTGTCATTTATAATACCGCGCAACATCGCAAAAAGACTCGTTATCAAATGTATGACGGCAAAATTAGTACATTAGTTCGCAATACCAACCTAGACTATGTAGTGATTTAGATATTCTTCACCGTTGTTTCTCTGTTAAAGTAATGACCTAACCTCAATGGCGTACCAACGTACAAGAGGCGCGGTCGACCGCGCCTCTTGGTTCCATATCAGAGCGTATTGACTTGCTGCGTTGTGAATACCGGGCCGATCAACCAGCCTGACCAACACGTACCACCAATCGCCGCACCGGTGCCTCTTGCGCCATCCGCTGCGTCAACTGCCATGTCCCGAGGCAAAAAGCGAGTTGAGCCAACGTCTGCGCAATCTGCTCAAACCACTGAACGGCAATCGTCTGTGGAACGTTATTCGCCATCTGCGACATCCCGATAATAACCAGCACCACCACTACAAATCCGACTGCCAACCCACGCATATTACGTCGCCACGCACCAATTGCCAGTATCAGCAAGAAGGCTACGTTACCAATAGTTGCCAGCATAATGAGCGGCACCCGCCATGGCCCGCCATTGGCCGCGATAATCGCCGATCCACCCCCAAACAATGCAATGATGATAAGCGAAACGAGCCATGGCCAACGGATAGCAGATTGACCACGCAACTGTCGCGTATAACTATATACGGCGATGGCAATCAGGGTAAAACCGGGAGCAATCATGGGGAAGAGTGCTTGGCTAAACAAGGGAACATCGGTGCCATTGAGCGCCATCAACAGTTTCCACGTCGCCTTGAGCAAACCACCGACTGCCAAGAGACCAAGACCGGTAAACACCATCATCCCCAATCCACGATCGACTTGGTATACAGTGCGGGCAAGAAACCATACCCCGATCAGCGAAAAAATCACCGGGAGGTAATCCTCCAGCGCCAGTGCCAGCGAATATTCCATCTCCATCGCAAGCCTCCCGCGTTTGCTCTTGCTTGTCACGTGAGTTCATTATATTGCATATCATACATTCTGACAAGTTACAGATTCAAAACTCGGAAACTAAAACTTGCGCGCATCTTTTAGCGATCTCAAACGGTATAACTATGTAGAACGGTCAGATAGGAGCGCACAGCAGTGTTCTGCTCCCAGCAATGTACTGACAAGTTATCGCGGAAGGAGCAATCATGCTGGCCAAGGTGTTGAGTTGTGCCGTTATCGGACTAGACGGCGTGCTGGTTGACGTAGAGGTTGATGTCGCCGGTGGCATGCCCGCTTTCAGTGTCGTCGGGCTAGGCGACGCTGCGGTACACGAAAGCCGCGAACGAGTACGTTCTGCAGTACGAAATAGTGGTATGCGCTTTCCGATGCAGCGTATTACCGCCAATCTCGCACCTGCCGACCTACGCAAAGCCGGACCGGCGTATGATCTGCCGATCGCGCTCGGCTTGCTGATCGCTACCGGTCAACTCGATACCAACCTTGCCGATGCAGTGTTTGTCGGTGAACTCAGCCTTGACGGTAGCCTTCGCCACACCGACGGCATTCTCCCAATGGCGGCAGTGGCCCGTGCCCACGGCATCACGACGATGTATCTCCCCGCCGAAGACGCGGCTGAGGCAGCATTAATTGACGGTCTCCGAATTATCCCGCTGACCTCACTCCGTGAATTAATCGACCATCTCAATGGTGAGCATCCGATACGACCCTATCAAGGGCAGATGGGTTTTACCCCTATCGTCCCAACGCCACATGTCGATTTTGCCGACGTGCGTGGACAAGAGCACGTGAAACGGGCGTTAGAAATTGCCGCTGCTGGAGGCCACAACGTCCTGATGAGTGGTCCGCCGGGGGCAGGCAAGACGATGCTCGCGCGTGCGCTACACTCCATCTTACCGCCGCTCAGTTTTGCGGAGGCACTCGAAGTCACCAAGATCTACAGTGTCGCCGGGCAACTCCCACGCGACACACCGCTCATTCGGGAACGCCCCTTCTGCGCACCGCATCACACCGTTTCCACCGCAGGACTCGTTGGTGGTGGCACGCGGGTCAAACCGGGCATGATTACCCTCGCCCACCGCGGCATCTTGTTTCTCGACGAGCTACCCGAATTCGGTCACCGGTTAGAAGTACTGCGGCAACCGCTCGAAGACCGCATCGTCACGCTGAGTCGGGCGCAGGGCAGTATCACCTACCCGGCAGCCTTCATGCTCGTTGCGGCACAAAACCCATGCCCGTGCGGCTGGCACGGCGATCCCGAGCGAACCTGCACTTGCTCCCCAACCCTCGTCAACCGCTATCAACGGCGGATCAGCGGGCCACTCCTCGATCGCATCGACATCCACATCGAGGCTCCACGGATCAAATACGACAAACTCAGCAGCCTCGCACCCGGCGAAACCTCAGCCGCCGTGCGTGAACGGGTCATCTTGGCCCGCAACCGCCAAACCGAACGCCTCCGCCAGCACCCGCACTGTTGCAGTAATGCCGATCTCGGCCCGGCCGAAATTCGCGTCTTTTGCACCCTAGACAACGCCGGCCAATCTCTCCTCAAATCGGCGGTCCAGCGGCTCAATCTTTCTGCGCGCAGTTACCACCGCATTTTACGACTCGCCCGCACCATCGCCGATCTGGCCGGCGCCAACCAGATCGCTGCCGTCCACGTTGCCGAAGCCATCCAGTACCGACCACGGCAGGGGGAGTGAATATGGCAATAGGAACTAACCAAGAATGCTGACAGGAACAGTCATGGAGGATAAGAATTTGCCGAATATCACCAATTCTGCTATACTCAGGATCAGCAGTAGCAACTCTAGGAAAATCCATGCTACTTAACTATTGGACACAATCAAAAACGGTAACAAGTTATACAAAAATCTGTTAATAAGGTGCTACATGCGAAAACCTATCGTTATTTTAGGTGCTGGTATAGCAGGATTAAGTATGTCCTATTTCTTAGCCCAGCGTGGTATTCCATCGATAGTCTTAGAAAAAAATCCATATTACGGCGGACTTGCCCGAAGCTTCCGCTGGAATGATTTCTGGTGTGACTTTGCTGCACATCGTTTTTATGCACATGATCAAGAAGTGCTTGATTGTGTACGATCTCTCACTCCAATGATTGAACACTACCGGCGTAGTCGTATTTTTTTTAAGCAACGCTGGTTACGCGATCCGATAGATATTATCGAGTTATTCTCACACCTATCAATGTATGAAAGATGGCACATCGTACAAGATTACCTCAGAAGAGACAAAACATTACCAGACCATTCATTCGAACAATATGTGGCGAAGCGGTATGGTCATGCACTATACGATATTTTCTTTCGCTGTTACACCGAACGACTCTTCTCACTCTCTGGTCAAGACATTGCAGTTGAATGGGCCATTTGGAAAGTTAGACTATCTTCACCACTTGATCGACTAAAGAACTCAACTAGGACAAAGTTTCGCCGATTTTACTATCCAATAAGTGGAGGTTATGGCGCAATTGTTAATGGATTATACCAAAAAATACAAGACCAAGTAATTCTAAACGCACAAGTCACTAGTTTTATCCGTGATCAAAACGGGCAAGTACAAGGCATAACGTATCGTCACTACAATCAAGAGTACGAATTATACGCACAACACATTATATCCACATTACCATTAACAGTCACAGCTCAATTATTAGGAGAAGAGATCAAAATAAACTACCAAAAAGTTGACGCAGTCTATTTATTGCTTAACAAACCTTTAATGAGCAACAATCACTGGTTATATTTCATGGATAGTTCATCAACTATCAATCGTCTTGTTGAATTTAAAAATATGAGCAACTATCAAACACCACCACATACAACAGTAGTATGTGCAGAGGTAACTATTGAAGCACCAAACATCATTGAACGAGTAGTAAATGATTTAGTACAGAGCAGGTTGATCCAACCACATGAGGTAATTGACACACATGTGATACGTGAACCATTTGCATATCCACGATATAGTCGGGGCTATATTAATGAAGTACAACGGTTCCAACAAGTATTGCAACATTACCCGAATATACACATTTTAGGTAGATCAGCACAATTCACTCATTATGAGGTCGATGATCTACTAGATCAGGCATATCAAATGGCACAGCAAATAACAACAACACAGCCCATTACAATCCAATCCACCAATAAAGAACCACCTGTTTGGATTGTAATTTTAACCCTAAACAATTATCATGACACTGAAGAGTGCTTACGTTCACTACAATCATTAGACTACCCTTCATACAATATTATACTGGTTGATAACGGATCGAGCGATAACACACCAGATCTGGTAAGAAAACAGTTTCCAAACGTAAAAGTAATAGAAAACCACTACAACCTCGGTGTAGCGGCGGGGTATAACGTCGGAATTCACTATGCACTTGATAATGGTGCAGAATATATCTTTATCCTCAACAACGACACAACGGTCGATCCCCTTATCATAACACATCTCGTACAAGCCGCCCGCGAACCAAATGCCGGAATTCTAATGCCTATCGTTTACTATTATCACAATCCACAACAGGTCTGGTCGGCAGGAGCACGTTATCGTGCTTTTCCACCAGCCATTGTAATGGAGCGTAAAATTTATAACACATACCATGATCTTCAGTTTGCGATTAGTTGTGGTTTCCTGATAACTCGACATGCTCTTGAAAAAGCCGGTTTGTTTGATGAAAGCTTTCGCTTTCTCTGGGATGACCTAGATTTTTCACAACGAGTACGTAGAGCTGGACTACGCATTCTACAAGTTCCACAAGCTAAGATGTGGCATAAGGTCTCACAAACAACAAACCCTGCGTCTGAGCAATTTTGGCGAACTCATGGTGAAAGTAGTGTTATTTTCTTCCGTAGACATAGGCAGTCATTTCCGCTTCCGCAAATATTTTATCTAGGTTACTTTGCCTTACGCGAATTTATCTTCAAACGTCGTTTGAAATCGTTACCTTCATTCTTACAAGGTATACGTAGTGGTCAAACAAAACAACTAGTAGACGTACCTCTACCCAAGGATCGAATGTCATATCCATAAATGTTATATATTTGGATGTGTCACTATGACAATCCCCCACTCTACATCCTTCATACCAGAGGCTATCTGCAAAATATGCAACCACACTGGTGCAATTCCAGTATTTAGTGGACCTGACCGTCTGATGCGTTTGCCCGGTGTATTTCAAATTGTGCGTTGCTCCTACTGTGGTACATTCTATCAATGGCCGAAATTGCCGTGGGATGAATTACAAAAGTATTATCAAGGAGATTATGACTCCTACATTTCCGCATTAGCTGATGAACCATCACGTATCCGCCGTTGGCTTCGACGGCGATATACTTTGAAAATGCGTCATTTCGTTGAACAATTTACCCAAAATGGAGTGTTGCTTGACATTGGCTGTGGTACAGGTGCGTTTCTAGAAGAAATGCAGATGAGTGGCCGATGGCAACTGCACGGCATAGAACCAACAACAACTGCCGCAAATTATGTCAGACAGCGATTTGGGATACCGGTAATTAATTCATTAGTAGAGCAAGTGTCGCTATCCGACTGTACATTTGATGTAGTTACAATGTGGAATGTGTTTGAACATTTATCCGATCCCAAATTAGTCATCCAGAAGGTCTATCATTCACTCAAACCTAATGGAATTGCAATCATTGCAGTGCCAAATTATGAGAGTCTGAGTAGAGTAATATTTGGCAAATATTGGTGTGGTTGGGACTTGCCACGACATTTATTTGTCTTACCGAGTATTACACTTTTTGAATTGGTTAAACAAACTGGTTTTACTGTGCGCCAGCATAAATGTTTCCTCGGTACTTACGCATTGCTCGGTCATTCGCTATCATTTCTACAACAAGATCTGAGCGGAAGCAAACAAATAGCCTTATCCATACTTCAAAAAATATACACTTCACCAATTGGGAGGCTACTATTCTTCCCTCTTCAGTATATAACAGAGCGGACTGGACTGGCAAGTATTAAAGTTTGGGCATTACAAAAAACATGACATCAATAAATATTCACAACATTATCGAGCATATCTCTGCAATTCTAAAAAAACCATCAACGAATATAATAGTTAGAGCTATTGTCAATTTATTTTTTCTAGGATTGACAGGAATTATTTTTTACCAAAACCGACAGATAATTCCTGTAGTCTGGAATTCATTATCAATACAGAAGTTCGTTACTTGTTTGCTTTTGTATATAACATCACTAGTTATTCAAGCAACGATCTGGATCAACATGATAGGATATCGCCAGCAGAACTGGTATCAAGGCTTCGATGACTTCATGCAGACTTATTTAATGGGGCGCTTACCGGGCGGTTGGTGGAAATGGTTGGGACGTGTTACTGTATATCGTGCGCTTCATCTTTCTAAAACTACTGTATTATGGGTCAGCATTGCCGAATTAGTGCTACTAACGATGTCAGGTACGAGCATTATTATCGTTGTGAGTCTATCGTCGCCGATATGGCAGAGCTTAACAGTGTTACTTAGTCTTATTCTTTCTTGGCTCTTTTTCAAACTGCTTATAGTTCGTAGGCCGGAATGTTATCATCTACGCTCATCTTGGCAATTAATCTGGTATTGGTGTGGCTATTCAACGGCATGGTTACTAGGTGCAACCATTTTGTATCTACTGGCAGCCCCGCTAAGTGTGACACCTCTGACCTTAAAAGATACTGTTCTATTAAGTACTATGAGCGGTTTGGCCGGTCTAGTCTTGCAATTTCTGCCAATAAGTGCTTTGCTTAGAGATCTTGCTCTCGGAGCACTCCTCAATCGCTTTATGGATCTTCCCCAAGTTGTGATAGTTGTGTTTATAATCAGAATAATCTACAATCTGAGCGATATGTCTTCGAGCTTGATTACCTCTGCTATACTGCTTTTAATGCGGCACCGTTCGACGAATGAACCTAGATCAGACACACCTTATGCCGCTGAATAAAATACCGCAGCAAAATGACTTATATAATGTCAATAACCCGTTTGAATTATTCGTCGGCAAAACCTTAACTCCACTAGGATTATGGCGCAATACCACTTGACTTTACAACGCTACACCCAAAGTTGGTATAGACGTTTTCCTCGGCACCCTTTACAATGTGCCCGTAACGTTTCGTCTGTTATTTAGGTTAGGAGGTTTCTTATGTTGCAATCACGGTGGATCATTCTGGCGGTACTAGCTTTAATAGTCAGCGTGGCAATTGCGCCAAACAACTTAGTACTGGCGCAGCCAAATCCAGATAGTGGTGTACCTGGCGGGCCTTTTTCTACTGCATTCCGTGTTCAAAACCTCGGTAGTAGTAATGCTACATGTACATACTCCGTATATAATACTTCAGGGGGTCAAAGCTTCAATAGCCCTTTACCTTCCATTAACCCCGGAAAAAGTGCATATGTGTATACACCTAGTGTACCTTCGTTCCCGTCAGGTGTCTTTTCAGCTATTATTAGCTGCGATCAGCCGGTAGCAGCAGTTGTTAATTACTCGGATAGCGATTCTGGCGATACATTCGTTGGTGTATCATCACCAGCAAACAAACTATACGTTCCCGGTGTGTACGATAATTATTACAATTACTATACGTCGTTTCGCATCATGAATGCCTCTGCTTCTAACAACAACGTAACAATCAAATACTATGACGGATCGACTGAAATAACGAGTGAGACAATCGCTCTTATGCCAAATGGTTCAAGTACTGTGACCCATGAAAATCGTGTCGTGTTCTCTAATAATAAGATCTATTCGGCGGTAATCGAAGGCTCCCAACCGTTAGCCGCCATCGTACAAATCTACGGGAAGGGTCCATATGATCAACAGCTCTATGCGTATACTGCATTTAGCGGAGGTTCAAAAACTGCTTACGTTCCTCTCGTTATGAGCAACTACTATGGATATAACACTGCAACCAGCGTTCAGAATGTCGGTACAGGTCCGACATCCGTAACAATACAATATTCAAATGGCGATACCCATACTGTCACCTTGAGCAGTGGGGCTTCACATACTTTTCTCGATTTCAATCTACTGCCCCCCTCCAACTCGACCTACAGCGCAGTTGTGACAAGTACTAACGAACCCATCATCGTCACAGTGAACGAGTCACGCAGCGGTAGCAGACTAGCAACAACCTACGAGGGTTTTTCCAGTGGTTCTAAATCCTGGGTAGCACCCATTGTAATGAAGAATTACTACGGCTTCCAGAGCTCCATCACTTGCCAGAATATTGGTAACGGACCGGCCAATATTTCAGTTGCCTTCAACGGTGAAGCTGGTGGTGGTCCGGTAACTCTACTGCCACAACAGAAGGTTTCCGGCCTAGCGGTGAATCAATCATTTGCTATGCTGCAGCAATTTGATAATTCACTGCCAAACGGCTTTATCGGCTCCGCTGAAATCACTTCGGATCAGGATATCATTTGTGTGATCAATCAAAGCAACCAGAACGTTGGTGCAACACAGGATCAACTATACGCATACAACGCTCTCATCAAACAACCATAGCTTTACGATGCGGAGCAAGGATGAGAATTATTTCATCCTTGCTCCTTGACAAGTTGTATTGTACTTCTTCGTGCGAGGGCTGTATTTGTTACGGTCCTATTTCTGCTTGTGTTGGAAGGTTTCACATGATGTATCGTTTATTACTAACTGTCATACTGATTGTGTTAAGTGCTTGCTCGACTACAACTCCTCAAGCTACACCAACAGTTGTCGACTCGTCAAACGCATCATCACAAGGATATCCGGTAATAACGCCAAATGTTCCCAATACATCTTCTGTCTATCCTGTACCAAATGCTGAACCTATAATGTCAGCCAGCCCGTATCCAGTACTTGAAGCAACAGTTTCTGCTTCAACTCCAGAACCCACCCCACCCATTGTTGTTGATAGTACCAAGGGTGCAATCCGCGGCGTGCTGCTTGATACTGAGGGTAAACCAATTGCGCAGCTTTTTGTATTCTTAGCCACGATTACCGATAATACGACCGGACCGGTTATCTCCTTCTCACTCGATTCACAAAAGGGTGCTACTGATAATCAAGGCAATTTCGTTATCCGAGACGTACCGGCGGGTGTTTATTCACTCGCAATCTGGACACCGGCTACTAACTTTCTCATTCCCGCGCCTAATGGTGAGCCGGGATCGGCGATTCGTGTTGAAGTACGTAACGGTGAAATTACCGAACTAGGTCAGATCCGTATTCGCAGACCGTAGCTCTAGTAAATAAGAAACGCGGAGACCTCTCTAAAAATGTGATCACCCATAATTCTACCCAACCAACGCTATGCCTGAACCATCCATCCTTGAACAGATTGTGGCCCATAAACAGCTTGAGGTCCGCCGACAGCAAGCGAAAATCCCTCTGGTAGAATTGCGCGAGAAGGTTCATCGAGCGCCACCAGTGCGCGATTTTGCGGCAGCCCTCCGTCGCACACCGAGTACCGCACTGATTGCCGAGGTCAAGAAAGCATCGCCGAGTCGGGGGGTATTGCTCACCGATTTCGATCATCTGTCGCTCGCCCGCACTTACGTGGCGAATGGTGCTGCCGCGATTTCGGTGCTCACCGACCGGCGCTTCTTTCAAGGCAGTTTGCTGTATCTAGCCGGCATCCGCAAGCTCCCTGAAGTACAGAAGGTCGGTACCCCACTGCTGCGTAAGGATTTTATTATCGATCCGTACCAAGTCTACGAAGCACGTGCCTACGGCGCCGATGCGTTGTTACTGATCGTCGCTGCGCTTGACGATGCGCTCCTCCGCGATTTGTTTGTTCTTACCTACGAGTTGGGAATGCATGCGCTGATCGAGGTGCATACTATCGCCGAACTTGAACGTGCGTTATCGCTCCAACCCCCGATCATCGGCGTGAATAACCGCGATCTGCATCGGTTTGTCACCGACCGCACCACGACGAAGATGATTGCCGACGCTTTACCACCTCCACCGCACCGCCCATTACTGGTGAGTGAAAGCGGTATCTTTACGCCAGAGCACGTTGCCGAAGTGCGTAGCTATGGCGCCGATGCCATCCTAGTCGGCGAGGCATTGGTGACAGCAGGTGATATCGGCGCACAGGTGCGGGCGCTCGCAACCTCATCCACGTAGTGATTTGCGAGAAAAGGAGTATTGACCGTGCGACAGTGCCCGATTTGCGGTCATGTCCTTACCGGTAACGAGCGGTTTTGTCCGGTATGCGGTCAGGCCCTGGGAGTAGCCGACCGAACGCCTGCACCGGTACTTAATACCACCATCAACCTCACGCCAACCCATAATAGCCGGTTGGCAATTGCCAGCTTGATCTTCGGGATCACGACCTGGATTCTGTTTTTCATCCCCCTCTTACTGGCGGTACCGGCCATCGTGTGTGGACATCTCGGACAAGGGGCGATTAAGCGTAGCAATGGCACAGTGGTCGGGAACGGTCTGGCTATGCTGGGGCTGGGATTGGGATATGCGCACATCGCGCTGACGCTGGTAGCGCTCTGTGTGGCTATAGCGATGGTTGCCAGCTAACAAGATCGAGATCCCATCTTACATCTCATAACGTGACATACAACAATCCTGCCGTAGAACGCGGTCATCGAGTTCTGCGGCAGGATAACGCTACCCACGACAATACTATCCGACTTCTGGCACAATTACGCCGTAGTTGCCATCACGCCGGCGATATAACACACTAATCTGCATTGTCTCGGCATCTTGAAAGACGAAGAAGTTGTGGCCGAGTAACTCCATTTGCTCGATTGCATCATCAACGAACATTGGACGCAGCCGGAACGTCTTCGTTCGAATGACCTTCGCGACCGGTTCGGTTTCAGCCGGAGCCGTCATCGTTTCGGCTTCAGCTTCGGTAATCGCCACTTCTTCAGCCGGAGTTAACCCATTAGTCGCGCGCCGCAATTCGCGGCTTCGCCGCCAATATTTGTCTTTGTAGCGCTGAATTTGGCGCTGCAATACCTCCTGCACTTCATCGATTGCGGCATAGAGGTCGGCGGCACGCTCTTCAGCGCGTAGGATGACGCCATGCTCGGCCACCAGCGTCGTCTGCACTCGATAGACTTCACCGACATTACGCTGGTGTTCGTGTTGTACTTCGACGGTGATACTGGTAATGCCGTTCAGATAACGCCCAAGCTTGGAGAGCTTCTCCTCGATATGCGCACGCTGGCGATCTGAGATTTTGCCGTTTCGGCTCTTGATGGTAAACTCCATCGGTTTCCTCCATCCGCTGACGCCACTCATCGTTGAGTGACCGGCGATAAAAAAACAGCCCGGCCTTTACCATCAGCGCGGTGAAGACCGAGCTATTTCTCAAAAGGTAACGGGTTGTGGAGCAGCTTGACCAAACAACAGGGTCATAGTACATTACTCCCGAACCTAATGCTCCACTTCGGTAGCATAACTGAAAAGCTTTGCCTGTATTCTACTACGCCCCTACCCGTCGTGCAAGATGCGCAGAGTAAGAAACTGTTCACCATGCGTAGTAATTGAATAGTGCAACGGTCGCTGTCACACCAGCAGTTCCATCCCCTCCGCCGCAATCGCAAAGGACAACGAACTACCCTGCGCTGCCAACTGAGCACGAAAGCGGGCAGCAATGGCATCGAGTTCATCGTCGGTTCGGGTCGGGGCATGGTGAAAAATGAACAATCGCTCGACACCGGCTTGTTGGGCAACCTCAATCGCGTCTTCAATCCGGCTATGGCCATAGTCTTCGACCAGCTCATCACGCAAGTATGGTGCGCTGTGGATCAGGACATGAGCATTGCGGGCAAAGGCGATGGCCTGTTCCCGAATCCTATCTTCGTTGTAGCGCACATCAGTTATGTATACCAGCACACGGGAATCCTCTTCCAAGCGGTAGGCCCAGATCGGAGAATGCGAATGACGTGAGAGTGGTAAAGCGCGTACTGTCAGTCGCCCAATGGTAAACGGCTCGGTCGAGATAGTTGTAAAGCGATGAGTGGCACCAATATGGGCCAAACCGTAAACCGGTGAATAGACCGGTGAGAGCATACCATCGTAGACCATCTGTAACGAGCCACGGGTGCTGTCAGGGCCGTAGATATCGAGGCGATTACCGGGAATGTGGACGACACCGGGGAAAGGAAGACCAAGGATGTGATCCCAATAGGTATGGCTAATCAAAAGGGTCAGCGTACCACGGCCACGCCCGAACTCCCCCTGCATCAATTCATCGCCCAACATACAGAAACCGGTACCGGTATCAAGGACGATCAATTCACCACAGTCACCGGTTACGGCCGTACAGCACGTATTACCACCGTAACGCAACATCGCCTCGTGGGGAGTCGGGACAAAGCCACGTACTCCCCAGAAACGCACCTTCATCGCGACCTCCGTAATTCCATTCCCTCAAATGCTGCCGTTACCAACAACCCCGGTGCTGCCATCGCCTGCTGTTCGGCTACGATGCGGTCGAGTTCCTCATCTGTCCGGTGGGGATCGTGATGAAACAATATCAACTGGCGCACCCGTGCTTCTTCGGCGATTTCACGGGCTTGGGAAGCGCTGCTGTGGCCCCAATGGGGAAAGCGGGCATACTGGGCATCGGTGAATTGCGCATCATAGATCAGCCAATCAGACTCGTAAGCCAATTCAATAATCGCTGCTTTCATCGCCGCCAATGCCCGTAGATCACTCTGACTCCGCGCTGTAGGCTGACCGGTCCACTCAATGCGCTCTTCGCCAAACAGGACGGTATGAAACGGGCCGGTATCGGGGATGAAGGTGAGCACACCGTCCGGCGTCTCTAGCCGATACGCGAGTGCGCGGTACGGGTGATTGGCAAGCGCCGTTCGCACCTGTACCGGACCCAATTCAAAACAATGACCGGCACCGATCTCGAAAAAGTTAATCTGTGCCCGCAGATCATCCATAGTGAGCGGCAACAGCGGGTCGCTCAACGCACCGGCCAGTGTCGTTCGCAAACTCGATTGAGTACGGGCGAGGCCGTAGATATCGAGTTTCAGATTGGGATCGAAGAGAGGCGCAAAAAAAGGAAAACCTATGATATGATCCCAATGGGTGTGCGTTATCAAGAGATCAATATGATGCAATGTTGTATGTTGCTGCTGAAGGGACGCACCGAGTAGGCGTAAACCGGTACCGGCGTCGAGGATAATACGGCGCTCTTCAGCCTCAACCTCGACGCATGTTGTATTCCCTCCGTACCGTAGCATGTGAGCATGGGCAACCGGATATGATCCACGAGTGCCCCAAATCCGAACTCTCATCGATGCGTCCGTGTTATTACGTCTAAACTGCGAGACAAGTCGCGCAACGTGACGCAGTGCTGCATTACAGTTTACAGCATAAACGCAGTTTGTAAATGCTTTTTAGCGTATCATTTTTTCGTTATCAAGCGTTGAGGAAGTAAGAAAGGATAGCTCATGGCACGCTTTCGGGTAGGCGTTCAACTGCATCCACAACATACGACGTGGGAATCGTACCGTAATGCCGTCCGCTATGCCGAAGAGATCGGATGCGACACCATTTGGAACTGGGATCACTTCTTCCCGTTGTATGGACCACCGGATGGAGCCCATTTTGAAGGTTGGACCCTCTTGACGGCGATGGCGGTGATCACCCGGCGGGCCGAGGTTGGCTGTCTGGTAACGTGCAACAGTTACCGTAATCCGGCGTTGCTGTCGAATATGGCAAAGACCGTCGACCATATCAGTGGTGGACGACTGATTCTGGGTATTGGGGCAGGCTGGTTTGAGCGGGATTATACAACGTATGGTTACGAATTTGGCACTGCTGCCGACCGGCTGCGGGCACTACGGACAGCATTACCGATCATTAAGGAGCGCTGGGCAAGCGATCAACCACCGCCGCTCCGCCGCATCCCGATCTTGATCGGCGGCGGTGGTGAGAAGGTGACGCTCCGCATCACAGCTGAGCATGCCGATATATGGCACGGATTTGGGCCAATCGAGAATTTTAAGCGAAAGAATGAGATTCTTAATCAGTGGTGTATGCAGATCGGGCGCGATCCGACTACGATTGAGCGCAGTGTGTCACCCCGTGCCGGTGAGCCGATTGAGCCGTATCTTGAGGCAGGAGCGACACATATCATCATTGGTATGGGTGAACCGTGGAACTTCGGACCGGTTGAGGAGTTGCTCAAACTACGCGGGGATTAGTGAGCAGCCGTCCGATCGCCGGTCTATGATAAAGACGGGGACCTGCCTGGCCCCCGTCTTCGTATAATGACAATCAACGCAACGTGGTATACCATTCGGTGTAGAGTTCTTGGAAACTCTTACCGTAGATGCCGCGATAATCCGCCGAACCGGGGGCACGTCCACGACCGTTAGCGTACAACTCATTGAATTTATCCCAGCCATACGTGCGCGCGAGATACTCAACGAATCCGGCCCACATCTCGTAAGCTGCCATCGAATTGGCACTACCGACAAAGGAGGCTAGGTTGCCGCGATAGCCGGCCTGATACAGTTCGCGTGCTCGTGCCTGAAACGAGGGCGAATCGGAGAGGCTCAGCCAGTATTCACCCGAAATCCAGCTAGCTAACCCTTCGAGCAAGACCAGATCGGCCCGGCTTTGTGCTTCACGACCATACGCTTCAGCCTGTAGCGCATGGGCCAATTCGTGGGTAGCGATCACCAGGGCTTGATACGGCTCTTCGTTGGGGCGGTAGAAGATGCGAATGTTGGTACGGTCATGGGTATAGGCAATCCCACGTGTATCACTCGTCGGCGCTAATGCCGGATTGTAGAAGCCAATGGAGACACGCTCGGTAAGTTCGACATCGAAGCGGCGTTGGAGGTAGCCAAGGGCATACTCGATCTTGACGGCCAGATCACGCACCTGTTCGGCACTGAACGTCCCGCGACCAACATAGAAATCGAGACGGCGTCCGGCGTAGACAAACTCACCCGGCAAAACCGGCCCACGACCGGGCAGAAAGCTGGTTGGCGCGACTTTTACCTCAAATGTCTCCAGAAACTCACGGCGGGCAAGGGTCGGTGTGAGGGTCGGCAGCGGCAACGGTGATGGGGTTGCCGTTGCTGTTGGTACGCCGGTCGGCGTTTCAGGTGGTAGCAGTTCGGCCACCTTGGGTGATGGTGGTGGTGACGGCACCGTAGCCGCCATAAGTGTTCCCAGCAACAGCAGAACCAGCGTGGGCAACAGCACCATCAGCGTGCGGTTTGTGCGTTTCACGCATTCCCTCTCTTGAACGGCGCAACGTGGCGCTGAGTATTGGTATGCGTCATCATTGCTACGCTTATACCATTACATGGCGGAGACTGTCAAATGTGATGATGTAGAGTATAGACCACCGCTTTCTGCATCAGATGCGACTTTTTCGCTCCGCGCGATGACAGGAATTTGCGCGTGAGAACTGTAGTGTCATTACATGAGCGCGCACCCGCCCGCGCAATCTTGGTGGGGACATTTGTCCAACCCACGCACAAGGACGATTGCGGTGGGGTGGGAGCAGCGGGATGATGCCCGCTCCGCGCACAAGGACGGTTCGGTGGGATAGGAGCAGCGGGATGATGCCCGCTCCGCGCACAAGGACGGCTACAATTGCTCTTTACAGCAACCTAAGCACATCCGAAACGCATCGTCAAGCGCGATCGCCGATTACATATCAGCCGGTGCAACCTCGATCCACGCCCGTTCCACACCTCGCACATTCATAAAGAAATCAAACATGGCCTTCATGAGACCATACTTATTATCAAGTGCCTCACGGGCGGTTTTGACTTCCTCAGGGGGTAAAATCCGTGCTCGGGCCGGCACAGTCGGTCCCAGTGGCTTGCCTGCCCGATCCGACGGCCCAATCTCAACGTGGGGGTTGTTCCGGATCCGCTTAACCTTACCGGCATTAGCCGTCGTCATAATGTAGATTTTGCCATTGTGCTCGGCGAACCAAACCGGCGTCACCACCGGCTGACCGTTTTTGCGGAACGTAATGAGGTTTGCATATTCGTGCCGGTGTAAACCGGCGAAATAGGAAGTTGTCTGCTCTGCCACTATCTCCTCCAGAAGTTTCGTATCTTAGTCAAGAGATTGGCCCTCTTTAGTACTATACCCCGGATTCGGATAAAGCGGCGAGCAAATTTGCCCATTCGGCTAAAGTCACCGTTTCAGCACGACGTTGCGGATCGATCCCAACCTTATGCAACGCCGTTATGATCTGCTCACGAGGGATGGTTACACCCAACGCTGCTAAACCACCGGGTAGCGCATTCCCCAATTGTTTGCGGGCGTGGAGAAAACCGGCTTTGATCAAGCGAAACAGCATATTGACATCAGGCACGGTAACAGGGGGTTGCAGGCGCCGTTGCAAACGGAGGATCGCCGAATCGACCGCTGGGGCAGGGAAGAAACTACTGGCCGGTACGCGAGCCACAATCGAGGGTTCGGCGTAGAATTGAACAGCGTGAGCCAGCACGCTATAATCGCCGGGGCTGGCACAGATACGCTGCGCAACCTCCCACTGCACCAATAACACACTCAGCTCAGGTGGGGTTGTTGCTTCGAGAAAATGGCGCAGGAGCGGGGCAGTAATTGCGTAGGGAATGTTCGCGACCAACTTGTAGGGTGGCATTGCGGCGGCGCGGGCCAGCAAATCGGCAGGAGTTATGGTCAGCACATCACCCTGCACAAGATAAAGGTTGGAACGACCGCTGAACTCGGCGGCGAGGCGATCGGCCAAGCGGCGATCTAGCTCGACACAAATGACTCGTCCTGCCCGTGGCAATAATTCCCAAGTCAGCACTCCCAGGCCTGGACCGACTTCGATCACGGTATCAGTCGGCACGAGCGCAGCTTCGGCGATAATGGTCGCGAGAACACGCCCATCGAGTAAAAAATTCTGACCCATCCCGCGGGTTGGGCGCAGATTAAGTGCCCGTAACGCAGCTCGGATGCGTTGCGGATTCAGGTAGGGGTTCATTGTTCAATCGGTACAAAGATCGTAATCCGCGTTCCCTTACCGGGGGTGGAATCGATTTCGGCACGGCCACCGACGAGACGGGCGCGTTCATCAATGTTGAGCAAGCCCAAGCTCCCACGTCGCTCGTAGGAACGCAGCACCGCCATTTTATCGAACCCAACGCCATCGTCTTGGATCACAACTTCAAGCATCTGATTATTAAGCCGGCGCAAGCGTACCCAGATATGGGCGGCTTTGGCATGCTTGATCGCATTGGTGACCGATTCTTGGATCATATTGAAGAGAGCACCTTCGACCTTCGAGCCAAGCCGCACCTGGTCAATATCACCGGCTTCGAGGATGATGGAGGTATCACCGGCCTTAGCGCGCAAACGATCAAGATACTGTTCGAGCGTCACTTTCAGCCCTTGCGTTTCGAGCATCAATGGCCGCAGCTCAAACAGCATAGTGCGCACCTCGTAATTCGTCCGTTTCGCGATAGTACTCAGCTCATCAAGTTCAACCAACGCTTGGGCAGGATCGCGTTCGAGCAATCGTTTGATAAACTCAGCTTTCATAGTAATCACCGCCATCGACTGAGCCGGCCCGTCGTGTAAATCACGGGCCAACTGATGGCGAACTTCTTCTTCACGCGACAGCAACTTTTCACGCTCTTCTTTCAAATCGTAAATCAACTGGGCATTATGCAAAGCAACAATCGCATAATTAGCCAAAGCGGTCAGCATCTCGACCTGATCGGGTTGCAGCATCTGATTGGTCGCCACCACGAACAGTCCATACGCTCGCATGCCAACCTGCAACGGAATGAGCGCCGCCGATGTGCAATCACGCAAAGCATCGATCTGTTGCAGTGCCGGAAATTGGGCAAATGATGTGATCATCTGCGGCGTAGTGGCGCGGAGAGCAGCGGCTAGCCCGGTATCCATCTGAAGCGAACGATTGAGATCACGGGATGTCAAATTTGAGCCAAATGCGACATAGAGTTCGTTAGGTTGACCAGACGAAAGCAACACTACACCGGTGCGGTAGGTAACAATGTTACGGCTCTCACGAAGCAATGTCTCAAGCACCTGCCGATAATCGGCTGTCGCGCCGAGCGTGAGCGCGACTTTGTATAGTGAGCGCATCTGGTCGCGATAGGCATGGGCTTCTTGCAACGCTCGTTCGGCTTCTTGCTGGGCTTGTATCACTCGCTGACGGTTCGTCTCGCTCTGCCGTTCGGCCAAATTCCCGGTCACCCATGGCACAATAGCCAACGTTAGCCCGCGCAACCCCAATGCAACATAATCGAGCATCGTCATAAGTGCTTCAGGCGCGATCAGGCGCCGCCATCCGATGAAGGCGGCCATATATGCCACAGCGGCCAAGGCACCGGAAAGGACACCAATGTGGAGTGGTTGCCGAATCGCGGCGTAGGTCAGCGGCAGGAGGTAGAGCGGGAAAAAGATCACAATCCGCTCACCACCCAAAAAAGCCATCAGCGAAATAAAAGCAATATCGAACAAATACGACAGGCTGACGAAGCCGGCCACCGCCGGAATAAAGGTCAAGACGGTCATGATCAGAGTGAAGCCGGCATACAGCAAAAAGATCAGCGTTAGTGGTTCGAGATTGGTAGTAATTGGCCAGAGATTCCCGTTGGAAAGAAACTGGGTAACAGCACCAAGCAAAACAAGCATGAGCCAGCGCGCCATTGCATAGAAGCGCTCACCACCCAGTGGGCTCCAAGCAGAAGCTGTGCGTTGTGATGATGACGATGAGGTTGGTGATTGCACCGAACTGGCCATAGACACTCACACTCTAGTTAGATACAGTACGGCGGCGAGCATCTGCATCGCCGCCGCAATGGGATTTACAGCGATTTGAGCGTATCGAGAGTTGCTCGCACTGCCTTGGCCGAAGCGTTGAGAAGCGCCATTTCTTCCTCGTTCAACGGCAACTCAATAATCTTTTCAACACCACCGGCACCGAGCACCACCGGTACACCGAAGTACATGTCGTGCAGACCATACTGGCCGGTCAAGTACGCTGCTACCGGTACCACCCGCTTCTTATCCTTAAGCACGGCCTCAACCATCTGCGCCGTCGCCGCCGCCGGCGCATAGTACGCACTACCGGTCTTCAGCAGGTTAACGATCTCGCCGCCACCTTTCCGAGTGCGCTCGATGATCTGGGCCAACCTTTCAGGGGCAATAAAGTGGCTTACCGGAATACCGCTGATGGTCGAAAAGCGCGGTAACGGCACCATCTCATCACCATGACCACCCATCAACATCGCCTGGACATCTTCGACTGAAACCCCGGCTTCCATCGCGATGAATGTGCGGTAGCGCGCTGCATCGAGCACACCAGCCTGCCCCATCACCCGCTCCTTGGGGAAACCGCTGACTTCGGCAGCCAGATAGGTCATCGCATCAAGCGGATTATTGACCATGATAATAACTGCGTTGGGCGAGAGAGGTGCTGCCTTGCTAATGCAGTCACGGGTAATATCGGCGTTGACCTTAATCAGATCCTCTCGGCTCATGCCCGGCTTGCGCGGCGCGCCCGATGTCACCACAATAACATCTGAATTCGCGGTATCGGCATAATCGTTGGTACCGATCACCCGCACGTCGAAGTCCTCAATGGGCGATGCTTCGTACAGATCAAGTGCCTTGCCCTGCGGTATCCCTTCTACAATATCGAGTAGCACAATGTCGCCCAACTCTTTTGCAGCCAGCCAATGCGCCGTCGTCGAACCGACAAATCCGGCCCCGATAATGCTAATCTTCTTGCGCATACCTATCTCCTCACAACTTCGTGGCGCCAGTTATGGAATGCAACGGAATGCGTCGTTGCCCTCCTTGCGCATTGTATCACACTTGCTTGTAGGCAATAGAGACAGGCTTCACTGCATAGCGTTGAGAACTGACGACAAATCTGATGGCAACGGTGCTGTGAACTCACACCACTGCCCATTGCTGGGATGAAAGAAACCGAGCTGACCGGCATGCAAAAACTGGCGCGTCAACCGCAGATGAGACCGGCGCGGCCCATAAACCGGATCGCCGACAATCGGGTAACCGAGATGACGTAAATGAACCCGAATTTGATGAGTACGCCCGGTTTCGAGCTGCACTTCGAGGAGACTATAGTCACCAAAAGTAGCAATAACCCGATAATGCGTGCGAGCCGGGCGACCATCGGCCACGACCGCCATGCGCAAGCGATCACGCGGATCGCGCCCGATAGGAGCGTCGATGGTACCACGGACGGGTGGGCAACCAACGACCAATGCCTGGTAGATTTTGCGCATGCGACGAGCCTGCTGTTGTTCGACCAAAGCCCGTAACACAGCATCGTGACGGGCAATCACCAACAGACCAGACGTGTCGCGGTCGAGACGATGCACGATACCGGGACGCACTTCACCGCCAATCGCCAGATCGGGGTAGCGGGCCAACAACGCATTGACGAGCGTGCCACGGGGATGGCCTGGCGCCGGATGAACGACCAGTCCGGCCGGTTTGTTGATCACGGCTATATCGGTATCTTCATACACTACGTCGAGCGGAATGGATTCGGGCACTAATTCAACCGGCACCGGCGGCGGGATGATCACGTGAATGACCGTGCCAGGACGTAGCGGCTGGCTGGCACGAGTTGGCCGACCGGCGTATAACACCATACCCTGTTCGATAAGACGCTGCACCTGTGTACGGGACAGATCGGGCATAGATGTGGCAAGAAAACGGTCGATCCGCTGACCATTCGCTTCCAACGGTACGATCAGCTCCCGTTCCTCGGCATCAAGCCCTTCAATGGCAACGACCTCCTTCATGACGGTAACTCCGAATTACGTTGCGATGGCTCGGTTGGCGGTGAAGATTCTGGTGCGCGGCTCAACAACTCGTTCAGCAACCCGTCATCGACCGGTTCCGGTTCGATAACAGACGGCTCATTACCGATAAAGATGATGTGAAATACCAAAACCGCCACGCCTAAGGTAATCGCACTATCGGCCAGATTAAACATTGGCCACCAACCAAACTGGATAAAATCAACCACGTACCCTTGCCGTAAGCGGTCGAAGAGGTTGGAAAGACCACCACCAAACACCAAGCCGGTAGCCACCGTCACCCAGCGCGATTCGGCAGGTAACAGGTATTGGTAGGTGAGGGCCAACACCAACAAGATGAAGCCGGCGCCAACCGAGAGAACCCCACCCTGATCGGGAAAAAGACCAAACGCAACTCCGGTATTTTCGTGGTAGACCAATTGCACCCAATCAAAGAGCAAACTAATTGGACGATTGACGCGCAGGAATACGGTGCTCAACCAAGCTTTACTTACTTGATCAAGGATCACAACCGGTACAGCCACAAATATGAGTAGCATCCAACGAGTACGCATAGCGGTTATTGTGACCTTTTTTTGTATCACGCCACTACCGCGTCCAAGCCACGTAGCATCCAACGAGTACGCATAGCGGTTATTGTGACATCATCGCCTGGCGTAACCGACGCAACGCGATTTCATCAAGTGCATATTGCAACATCAAGAGGGCCGCGCCGATGGTAATCGCACTATCAGCTAGATTAAAGATCGGGAACCAGCCTACCTGGATAAAATCGACGACGTAACCCAAACGAATGCGGTCGATGACATTGCCGAGTGCGCCACCGAGAATCAGCCCCATCGCGGCTTGCACCAGTGTGCGTCGGTTTGGGAGTTGGGTTATGTAGAGATAGATCGCGCCGGCCATAATCACAAACGCAACAACTGTCAGGACATCTGATTTGCCTTGGAAGAGGCTAAACGCGATACCGGTATTATGCGAATACGCGAGCCGGATATCCTCACCGATCAACGGAATAAAGCGCGTCATTGGCGTTGGACCGAGCGTGTCGATAATCCAGCGTTTGGACGCCTGATCTAGTACAATTGCTAACACCGCCACGAGCAACGGTGTGATCCAGCGAGCCTGTAAGAGCTTCACAATGCTTCCTCCTGTGAAGGGATACAACTCAGTGCCGACGGCAAATAGTCAATGATAAGAACAAATGAACCTACACCGGCCAATGCCGCTCTTGTTCATTATAACGTAGGAGCATGAAATAGACGGGTAATGGTCATCAATTAGAATATAGCATGATAAATAGCTACGGCACATGGAGGATAGTCATATGTCTTCAAGCTCACGTCCTAGCACTAGAACTAATCTTCTCACTTCTTTGCTTAGTATCCTCATCGTATTCAGTCTATTCAGTGGGTTGTCGCTCTGGTGGACAATCAGCCTGATAATTAGTAGTCTCACCATTGTTTTCTTTATCGCCCGCTCGCTGCACCATGCACGTGTGCAACGGTTGTATCGTCAGCAATTGCTAGCATTATCGCCGAGCGAATTCGAGCAGCGCATCGCCCTGTTACTTGAAGATTTAGGGTGGCAGAACGTTGTGGTACGCGGTGGCAGTGGTGACCGCGGTGTTGATATTACCGCCCAACGAGACGGTTTGCGCTACATTATCCAATGCAAACGGTACACCAAACCGGTCGGACCCAACTAGGTGCGCGATCTCGTTGGCGCGCTCCAGATTCAGCAAGCTGACCGAGCCATTTTGGTGACGACAAGCACCTTCACCGATCAATCGCGTCTCGAAGCCCGCGGGCAAGCACTCGAATTGTGGGATCATCAAGTGTTGTGGCAACGGACCAAAGAGGCCGAACAGCGACGATTGACCAACCAGCAGCGCCGGAAATGGTCAGTGGCCCTCCCGGTTGCTTTCGCGCTTGGTCTTAACCTTGTTGTTGCCGGCATTGCCTTCAGCATTAGCGGACCGCCGGTCATCAGCATCGACCGCATTGGGCAACCGATGCCGGTTAGAGAAACGAACGGTGAAAGTGCGACTTTCTGGTCGTTGGGTGCCAATAGTCCTACACCACAATCAACAGTACCTAACCGTCCTTCGGTCACACCCCGTCCCACTCGTACCCCACAACCAACGGCGACGCCACAACCGACCCCCACACCGGTACGACCGACCGCATCGGTTTTTAATGGTGGGAACGTGCGCGCTGCACCTAACCTCCAAGGCGCCGTCCTTGATCAAATTCACGCCTATGAAACGGTCATCCTGCTTGGCCGCAGTGCCGATGGGGTATGGATACGGATTATCAACCCGCGCGGCCAAGAGGGTTGGGTCCACCGCAGCCTATTGACCCTTGATCAGGCAATCGCCGAGACACTGCCGGTGATCACACCGTAGCGCAATCCTGTTGCCGATCATCATGGCCAAGCCTGCACATACCGAACACATCGTGATGCACCGCGACCCGCTGCGCGCACACCTTGGGAGGCAAGGGGAGAAGCGTGGCCTGCGGGGAGGCGCTGCCGATGGGCAACCGGAACATCAAGCGTCCTCCATGCTCAGACGGGCGGTCATGGTAGCCTAGGATCGGCTGCGGCAGATCAGTACGTCGGAGGAACTGCTGACGAACGCGGCGAACGCCTTTGTCGCCAGGTTCCTCAGCTCACCACCGATGACCATGGCGTGCGGACACGTTCATACCGGTCACGAGATCATCGACGTGCGGCTGAGCACCCACAGCGAACGAAGCGTATCGTTTCACCGAGGGTACACCTCGCTACCGGCTCGGCAGTGCATGTTAGTATCACACCCACCACTGCCGAGCACGATCCAGCCGGCTACCCACGGACAGGCAACGATGAAAGCGGTCGAGCCATTTGATCAGTACAGCGGTGATCTGGTTGCGCCTACCCGGTTCTATTCTACTGACAGCACCCTGCCTTGTGGTCACATTGTTACCCGGTCGTGCGGTTGCTATCGTAATTGACGATGCCGTACTCTGTTGGTTCGATCCTGACCACGCGCTGGCGTTGGGATGAAAGGCAGACCACGCTCTCGTCCTTAGGGCTAAGCCAACGGGCACGGTTGGGGTACAATGAAGATCATCGGCGTCATACCGCTACCGTACCCGATCCCACAACACCATTGCCGGTCGCTCACTCAACATCACCCGATCGGGGCTATAGCGAACCTGCGCGCCATGGTCACTCCTGAGCACGCGCCGGTCGAGATCGGGTGGCATGGTGGTGATATATCCCTCATCGTTAAAAAAGAGACGGACACACGAAAACGCAAAGGTTAAATCGTGCGGGCTGGTCAGCGTGAGGTCAAGTTCGCCGTTGTTGGTCATACCGGCGTTCACGCCCATATCACCGAGCATCTGGCGAATGGCATCAACATCGACATTGAGGCGTTGGCCCTTGGCTCCACTCAGCGTGATCGTGATATGCCGACTGGTTAAGACCGAGTCAATTAAGAGGAGTTCGTAAGGTGTCTGCTCAAACAAGATCGCGGCTGCCGGATTTGTACGGTCGATAACCCGCCCAGCCAGTGCCCAACCTAGTGCGTTCACGTCATACGCGATACGTAGAGCGGTAGGAAACGCGAAGGAAATAGCTGTGGCCCCTTGAATAGAAGTGGTCCATTCGGCCATAGGTAGGCCAAAGCCGTAGAGAAAGCCGCGCAGAATGGTTAGACCGAGATCGAGGCTCACCTGCCGTGATCGCCGGCCACTGATGTCGATCAATTGTGCGACCGACGGTTGCACACTCAGCGGACTAGAGTCGGTGAGCAACGGTAAGAGTGAACCACGAAAGATGCTCCGCCCACGTCGATGAACGACGACCGAGAGCGGGCGGATGCGGGCATCAGGGACACGGACCGGATTAGCGCCAAATAGGTCATGGACAAGTGAGACGAGCGGATCATCAGTACAAAGATGAAGCATCATAGACTTCCTCGACGAGATAATTTCAGAAACGGCGGCAGATCGTCGGTTAAGACTGCGGGTGGAGATGGTGGATTGCCAGGAATGGATGCCGAGGCAATGTGCTGCCGTTGGCGAAAGGAAGCCACGTCACTCGCAATCAGAGTGATCTGCACCCGTTCGGGTTGTGGTTGGTAGGGAGACACGACAACACCGATAGCCAAATCGATATCATTGGCAATGGTCTGATGAAGCTGGGCAATCGCGCGATCTACATCGTGCAAACCTAAACAACTACCGCCAATAATAGAGAGAAAGACACGGCGAGCCTTTGTCAAGTTGCCTTCTAACAAATCGCATTGGAGAGCATACTTCATCGCACGTTGTACTGCATCGCCACCGGTAGCACTCCCGATACCGAGCATCGTCAGGCCGGCATTGCGCAGGGTTTGGACGACATGAGAAAAATCAAGCTGCATCAGCGATGGTGACGAGAGCTGCTCAATCACCCCTCTCATTGCAGCACCCAAAATGATGTTGCTGTAGGTCAGCGCTTTGGTCAAGGTTTCACGTGGATCAACAAAATTGAGAACCTTCTGATTTGAGACCACGACTACCGCATCGGCAACCTTACTCAGTTCGACCAATCCTGCTTCAGCCACGCGGCTACGCTGCCCCTTCTCAACGTGAAACGGCATTGTCACGAATGCTAAGGTCAGCGCACCCAACTGACGCGCAAGACGAGCGACAACCGGAGCAGCACCGGTACCGGTACCACCGCCCATACCGGCAACGATCACGACCAGATCGGCACCGGTAAGGACTTGTGCCAACACCGGTTCACTTTCTTGCGCAGCGGCCGCTCCAACCGATGGATGACCACCAGTGCCTTTGCCGGCAGTCACTTGTGGACCGAGCAATATCCGGGTTGGAACATTGACACGCCCGGCCAGATCTTGCCGATCGGTATTAGCAACAATCACCTCCACCTGATCGGGTAGAAAGGTGAGTGTACTCACCAGATTCCCACCACAACCACCAATACCAATGAGCTTTATCGTGATGGGTGCGCGCGGGTGGATTGGCGGATCAGACGATTGCATAGGCTTCCTTACGGGTCATTCCCTATCGGTGACAGGAACACTGGCAGCAGGTTCGAGCACTTGCACCCGATCGACACGAATCCGAAAATGTCGACGGAGGAGATGAACGAGCGCTTGCAGGGCGCTGCGCAACCGCGGTGATGAATGTTGCAACAATCCTTCAACGGCAATCACCAATGCTCGCTGATCGAGATGTTCGGCCGGTCGGCCCACCCCTCGCGCAGCCCGGGCAACGAAGCGTTCATGCCGTAGGCGATACACCATTCCGGTATGATCGATGTAATAATGCCAACGAGCATCGATATGGGCGTTGGGTAACAGGAAACTGGTTGGACCCGGTACCGGGACGATGAGAATAGTATCAATAGGTTGACGCCGCACTTCACCATCACCGGCAAAGAGGCTAACGTCGATCAACGGTTGGCCGTGACGAGCGGGGCCTAACAGCGGCACCGTACTCATCGGCGACGGTGGCAGATGGTGACTGTTAAGACAAGATAGCCGCACAATCCCGGTCGCTGTTGATCGCAACCCACTCAGCAACGCCGTCAGCCGACCGAACGGACTCGACGGCGGCAATGGCCGTTCGAGCGGCCAATCAGGGGTTGGTAAGCGACAGGCCACCACATCGAGGGCGAAAGGCATCAGCGCCACCGGTACTCCGTCAATCACGGCCGTTTCTGCCGGAGCAAGCGGCGCCCCAAGCTCTTCGGTTAACGCATACTGGATCAGCGCCGCTTTAGGATGGTAACGGCGACCGGTGCGGAGTGCGAAGAGATCATCGAGTAACAAGTGAGCGAGTTGATCGGCCCGCTCGCGGCTCAGACCGGCCAGTATCATCTGCCCCGCAGCGGCCTGCCTAAGTTCGCTCAACCGATAGATCACCTGCCATTGTCCTACCGGCGAGCACAGGCTATCAAGGGCAAAGTGTTGGCAAGCGAAACTCAATCCTGCCGTGAGCGCCAGCCGATGATTGTAGCTAATCGGCATACCCAACGTGTCGAGGTGTCGGAGAAAATACTGATGAAATGCCCAACCAGGTTGAAAACCGTTGACCGGATCGACGGCCCGAAAGATAGCTTCGAGTAAGGCCATCCGTTGCGGACTGGCCGGAATAGTGCTGAGGCGCTCAATTGGTGTACCGGCACGGAGCGTATCGTCGGGACCAACTTCAGCACAGAGTGCATCACGGGCATACACCTCAACCAGATAGCGTGTCCCATCTGGCAAACTCAACGCACGTTCGCGGTCGTTTGGCGCCGCAGCCGGGCGTGGTGCGAGGGGGCGGGCAACCAACGAGGCCACCGGCATACCGAGTTTCGCAGCATGGGCATGGCTCCAAAAAGGCCATTCAGATGGCAACCCACTACCGGCAGCACGGTAAGCAATATCGAGCATATACTGTCGCAACCGATCACCCACCGGCAACGACGGTGCCGCCGTAAGATCGGCAAACACCTCGTCGAGAAATGGTTGCCACGGAAACCCTGCCGGATCGGTCTTACGACCGGGAGCAATATCGAGATGACGTACTACCTGATTAGGTGGGATGTGATACTTCTGCACCAGCTCACGCACGAGCCAAAGCGCAGCCGCGTACTGTTCCGGCGGATACGGATCCCGGCCATCGTTACGATTCTCCAACTCGATCCCCAAAGATACCTCATTACAGCCATAAACGGTACGGCCATCGACCTCCCAGCGACTCACACCGGCATGCCAGGCAATATCGTGATCGGCGACCAACTGAAAAATCTGACCACGCTTAGTGATGTAGTAATGCACTGAAACCTCTCGTCCCGGCGCACCACCTTGCCGCAGCCACTTGAAGTCACCGGGATACGAGCCGGCGGTCGCGTGAAGTACAATCATCCGAATCCGATCTGGCGAACCCGGTTGAAAATTGTTACGGGTCATCCCAACCCATTCGATCTGGTACATTGCACACCTGTTATGCAGCACTACAGACTATTCACGGGATTTTCGCCGTGCCCGCCATTCCTCTTGGATGCGGAGTCGGCGAATGATCGGCGAGCGACGAACAGAATTCGCGCTTAACGTAAGGGCCGGCATCTGATCGCTTGGTGGACGCAGATAAAGCGGGCCAAACCGCCGATTACGCACATAGAGCGCAGGCACAAACCAGGACACTTGATCGGACTCGCTCACGTACAGCGCGATCCGAGCGGCGGCTAAGGCTTCTTGCACACTCCGTCCCTGCGCTAGGCCGGCGTAGACAATACTCGCGATGCGTGTAGCTGCATCGGCGCGGATCGTAAACTGCATCCCGATTACCACCGGCACCCCGGCTACACTAAGGGCCGGGGCAACACTGCTCAACAATGGAGCGCCGGGGGTTGTCATAGCCCCTTGGCAAGCGTGTAACAACACCATCCGAACTCCACCTGCTGCTGCTGCCAACGCACTCGGTGGCGTCCATTCCTCGCCACCATGCTCACAATCCAGTAACAATGCACCCTCACCACGCTCGTAGCGACCGTGGCCATAGTAGTGAATCACGTCGGGTGCCCATTCACGAACCACCCGTTCCAGTTCGCGCCGTGAGACCGGGCTTAACTCCCGCACCTCGGCCAACTGTCGCTCGAGCAGTGGTTGCAAAGCGTTCATCCGCACACTTCGCTCAAGTTGACGCAACTCAGGTGGGATACCGGCCTGTGGAGAGAGAGCCAGAATCCGCAGCGCACCGCTACCGGGTGTCGGTTGCGGCGGTGGACCGGTATGTTTCAAGCGTCGCTCAATCGTAGCCGATAACCGTCGTTCGGTCAGCAACGGCGTGGGTTCATCGGCCCACAGCAACTCCCATGGCAGAGACGCTAACGCGACATCTGCGGTGGCGTGCGCATTGAAATGGCAAGCGATCAGCAGTGGACGGTCAACGGCCAGCGCAAAGTTCCGCACCATCTTCAGCGCCTCTGCACCGCGTGGATCATGGGTCAAGGCACGAAACAGCCGACGACCCACACGGCGTGGTAAATCTGGTGGCACATGCTCGTCATCGTCCCAGAAATTAAGTTCACGCAAGCGGTCCTGCTCGGCCGGAGTAAAGGTAAAAGCAGTTTCTTGGGCTGATGTCCACGGATGCGGATAAGCCGGATCTTGCAGCACATCAAGGGCACGCAACACGAGCGGTACATCGTCACTCGCGATTGGCATCGGCATTTGACTGTGGGTGATGTCGATCACCTCATTCGCTTCCCAGCGCACGAAGAAACCGCGATGGTACGAGCTAAAATCGATTGAGAGCAATACCGGATGGTAGATTGATCGCATAAAACGTCTTAGGCTTGCCTAGCTCAACACCGTTACCCCTATGAGGCCTTACCCTGCATCGGCCACAAACCACCACAACACGCTTCACCGCTTACCTCTCCGATCTCGTCGGCACATCGGCGGCCAACAACACCACTAAGAGCCGTTGATCGGCGTTCGGCTCACGCAACAGTAACCGTTCGCGCTCCAAGGTCTGACGCAAACGTTGACGGGCGATCAGGGCACTACCGGTAGGACGGTCGGGAACCGGTCGTGATGAGTACAATCGCGAGCTATTCATCAAGTACCTTCTTTCTACTACACATTGTAGTAAACATGGTCATAAAGAAACGACATCACTGCGGGCGACACCCCAATCGAGGCGTGACCAACGACCGGCGGAGGCTAACAGGGTCAGCTCACACTCCTGCCATCGTTCCGGCGCCCACACTTCGAGATACTGATCCATCCCTACCAGTACAGCAGTACGTTCAAGACCGGCATAGGTGCGGAGAGGAGGAGGGAACGTAATTATTGCTTGCGCATCGAGAAGCGACACCTGCGCCTCGGCAAACAGCAACCGCCGCAACCATCGTTCATCGCCACCACCGAGCGTAAGCGTACTAACGCGCTGGGCGAGACCACGCCAAAATGGTTCGGGGCAGATGTGAAGACAGCGCTCAAAACCGCGTGTTACCACGACGGTGAGGCCGAGCAGCGGACGCAGTGGCGATGGGAGCACGCATTGACCACTTTTATCAATTGACACGATCCACGTTCCGAGCAGCATACTCTCCTCACGACAGTTCAGTCTACAATCAGGGTAATTATTAGGATATTGTTGGGCGCTTATTATACCTGATTGTTTGTACTATAGCATATAATAGTCAAGGCGTCTAGTCGTCTACATAGTACCTTTGGGGGAGATTGACTTTACTACAATTTGTAGTATTATGGAGATACGGCGTCTGTCACCACGATACCGGTGAGGCTTTTCAATCGCGATGTAGCGGACACCTGTCCAATCAGCGAGGAGGTAGGCGTCAACTAAAACCCAATAGCTACCCAAAAACAACCCTTGATTCTAGACATTTGACGTACAGTATGGTATACTCATACCGTGACAACGAAAGGAATCCTACAATGCTCGCAGTGAACCACACTACCACCATCGATACTGTCACTGATGCCGATCATCTCGCCGTTCAACTACCGTTACAGGTCATCGGGCTCTCAACGATGTACGCAGCGGCATTGCAATTCATTCAGCGACGGTATCCAACCCTTGTGCCTGACCATCTGTGGGCAGAAGTAGCCGGTGGGGTCGTCCTCTCGCTAGCGCCGGTTGCCGTCGCTGCTCGTCGCGTTCGTGGTCTTGATTGGCGACACTACGAAGAACTGGTTTGGCGCAGTTTTGTAGCTGCGGGGATTCCGATCATTCTCTGGCAGCTCGGCGAAAGTGTTCTTCGCCGTCGCGAGGCTGAAGAGTACTTACGCCGTACACGAAGGAGCGTTGTTGAGTATGCCGACGATCCCACGCCGCTGGCCAACCGAACTGGAGACCGAGAGGGTGGAACTGATCCGCGTGGCTGACGAGGCAGTTCAATACATCCAGCAAGCGCGGAGCACGCTTGAACAAGCGTCCCCCGAACTGAGCCGCAACATCCACCTTGCCCGGGTGATGCTCGTGACTGCCGAACGTGCGGTTTACGATGCGCTCACCTGTATCGAGCGCATGCGCCGCTATCTCGCCATTGTGCGTGGAGCCGATATCAATGGCCGTTGGCCGATGGTCGCCGCCCGGCAACGCGATGATAGCGAACATGCGCTCGAGCGAGCAGCGCAGAGCCTTGAAGAGGTGCAAGACCTGTTTGAACGTCTGCGACCGACTTATCCATCAAATCTGACCCTTGCTGAAGCGATATTGGCCGATATGACGCTGGCCCTTGCCCGTGCCCGCCGCTCAATTGAACAAATGGTACGCTTGCTAACGGAAGCGGCCATCGGTCGTGATTAAGGAACGGAGAGAGACGTTGTTCTGCAACATCTCTCTCCTCAGTCAACCTTGACGTTTGACCGAAATCGGTTCTGGTACCCTGAGGCGCGTGTCCACAGTCGGCCACCACCAGGTGATCGCCATATTTATCACTAACACTATCGTGGTCGCAAGACCGCCTTCCGGCCCAAATGCGCCACCGGTCAACCAATCAGGCCCTGTCTCCCATCAAGGTGACACTAGATGTCGCCTTCGCGTCATTCCGCGCGCGATACCACCTTCGTGTCATTCCACGCGCGATACCGCCTTTTTGTCATTCCGAGCGGAGCGAGGAATCTGAGCGGGTTGGGTAAGACCCCTCGCTGCGCTCGGGGTGACAACAGTTACTTCTGTTGTCCACAGTTGCAATTCCGACTCTTGGGTGACCAGACCCCTCGCTGCGCTCGGGGTGACAATGGAGGAAGCGGCGCGGGGTGACAATGGAGGACGGTCACGGGTGACACGATACCGCCTTCGCGTCAGTCCACGCGCGATACCGCCTTCGCGTCAGTCCACGCGCGATACCGCCTTTTTGTAAGTCCGCGCGCAGCGAGGACCGGCAATATCTTTATCAATGGTATTTGGGATCATCAGCCTAGTGCTTTACAACCAGCCTAACGTGCAGGCCTATTTTGCCTATCGCAATGGACAACCGCTACCGCCACCACCACCATATCAACCACCACTGTCTTGATCTGAAGGAAGGGTAGCAAGGGCGGGTATTACACCCGCCCCCTACGATGATCGCCACACTTGCACACCCACCGCCGGTAACCGGCTGATGTCGAGCATACCTCCGGCTACAACCGTCTCAACATCGGTCAAGAGGTCGCGCAAACGGGTACCGTCAGCGAGACCACCGTGACGCACCGGCACCGCTCGTAAACCGTCATCACCCCGCCGAGCCACGACGATCAGCCGCTCTTCGGGTGCTTCACGTTGAAAAACAATCGTCTCACCTTGGGCGTAGAGCTGCTGGAATCCACCCCAACACAACGCCGGCGCGCTACGCCGTAAATGCGCTAGCCGCCGTACAAAGGCACGCAAGTCGTGATCCCATTGCGTCTCATCCCACGGCATTGTCCGCCGGCAATCGGGATCACCACCACCGGCCAATCCAATCTCGTCGCCGTAGTAGATGCACGGTACACCGGGATAGGTGAAGAGCAACGTCATTGCCACGCGCACGCGCGCCAGATCATCTCCTACAATGGTGCGCAACCGGGGGGTATCGTGGCTACCGAGGAGATTAAACTGCTGTGTCGCGATCTGCCATGGAATTGCTGCCCGAAAAACCGTCCATTGAGCAGCCATGATCTCGGTTGCAATCGGTCGCGGATCGGCTTCAGGCCGCTGTGGATTGAATTCAAAGCCGGCTAACCAACGCCATACGGGAAAGGTGAAGCCCTGATAGTTCATCGTAGCGTCCAGCTCTTCCCCTTGCAGATGGGGCGTCCCATCGAAGAAGTGTTCGCCGAGCAGATAGGCATCAGGTTGTTCGGCTTTGACCGCACGCCGAATGCCTCGCCCGATCTTGTGACCAAGGTTATCGGGGCCAAGGCGACCTAACATGTTGGCAACATCGATCCGCCAACCATCGATACGGTACGGTGGCCGGAGCCAATGCCGCATAACCGCATCGTGACCGGCATACATCACTTCACGCAGCCGCACGCTGCGATAGTTGAGTTTGGGTAGCGTCTTCACTCCCAGCCAACATTCGTATTCGTCGGGGTGACGACGAAAGGTGAAGAACTCGGCCGTTGGTGCGTGTCGATCAGCCTGGGCGGCCACAAACCAAGGATGCGTAACGCCGCAGTGGTTTGGTACGATGTCGAGCACTAATCGCATGGCCCGTTCGTCGAGGGCCTGACGCAGCGTTAGCAAACCGGCCTCACCACCGAGATGCGGATCGATGCGCGTGTAGTCTTCAACGTCGTATTTGTGGTTCGACGGTGCGCGGAAGATCGGATTGAGGTAAAGGGCTGAAACTCCAAGATCGGTTAGATAATCGAGCCGTTGTGCGATCCCTTGCAGATCACCACCGTAAAACTCGATTGAACCGGTCGCCGGCTGTGGCAACTCGTGCCAGCGCCGGGCAACAACCGGACGCCCGTGGTAAAGATACTCGCTATCGCGTACATTATTGCTCGGATCACCATCGGCGAAGCGATCGGGAAAGATTTGGTAAAAGACCGCGTCACGCACCCACGTCGGGGCATGGTAGTTCGCCAACAAGACAAAATCATTGGCGTCGGTCGGGTAATAGCGCGTTACGCCACCGGCGCTGTACCAGTACACGCCATCATCGGCTCGCAACAGGAAGCGATAGTTAGTACGCAGCATCCGGATCGGCAACTCGCCTTCCCACCAACGACACACCCCCTGCACACCCAGATCACGCATTGGCGTGAAGTGCTGTTCGCCATCGGGGCAAGTACGTACAAACACGCCACTGACCGGAGCATCGGCGGCGAGGCGCAAGCGCAAGCGTGCGGTATCACCCACGCGCCCACCAAACTGTACGTAGGGAGGCGATCCATCGTGGTGAATGCTCGCCTCCCAAGACTGGATTGTCATGCCATCTGCTCCAGTGCGGCAATTGCCGCGGCCAAACGCTCCAACGAACGGTCACGACCAACCCCGGCCAGGGTATCAAACAACGGCGGCGCTACACTTCGACCGGTCACAGCGATACGGATTGCGCTAAAGAGAGGCCCCGGCTTCACTCCCAACTGCTCAGTCAATGTACGGAGCGTTGTCTCAAGCGCCGGCGCCGTCCAATCGGTTTGTCGCTGCAACACATCATACGCCGCCCGAAGCATTGTGATCGTCTGGACCGCATCATGTTTCTTGGGAATCAGATCGGACGGCTGATACGTCACCCCTGGCGTCACCTCACGGTAAAAGAACTCGAGCAACTCCGGCGCCTCTTGCAATTCCTCCAGCCGTTCATGGATGAGCGGAATCAGCTGAAGCAGATACGCACGTTCGGTATCACCGGCTGGATCACCGATCAGGCCGGCCCGCTGCATAAATGGCAACACCCGTTCGGCTAGTTGCTCACGGCTGAGCTTACGGATATAGATACCGTTCATGTCGCGCAGCTTTTCCGGATTCCAACGCGCCGGTGATGGCTGAATCCGCTCAATCGAGAAGCGTGCGATGAGTTCTTCACGGCTCATTATCTCGGTCACCCCATCGTAGCTCCACCCTTGCAAGGCGAGATAGTTGAGCATGGTTTCCGGCAGATACCCACGTTCGCGGAACCGCTGCGTTGCCACATCATCTTTGCGCTTCGACAGTTTACCTTTGCCATCGTGGCGTAAAATCGCCGGCAGATGGGCAAAGATCGGTCGCTGCCAGCCGAAGTAGTCGTAGAGTAAGACGTGGTACGGTGTACTCGGTACCCACTCTTCTCCACGCATAACAAGGGTAATCTTCATCAGATGATCGTCAACGAGGTGGGCAAAGTGGTAGACTGGCATACCGGTTGACTTAATCAGCACAATATCTTGCAACTGGTCATTCTGTACGACGATCTCATCACCACCGCGAATAAGGTCGCTGAAGCGAGTCTCGCCGTCGAGAGGAGTTTTGAGGCGCACGGTATAGGACTTACCGCTCGCTGCCAATTCACGCTGGCGCTCGAGTGGCCAATCACGTTCGGGGCCACGGAAGCGAAATGCCTTGATTCCGGCAGCTTCGGCAGCGGCCCGCATCTGCGCGAGTTCCTCTTCGGTAGTGAAGGACATGTACGCCAGTCCAGCCTCGAGCAACTGGTCAACGTAGGGGCGATAGACACCTTGCTCAAACCGCTGTGACTGAACGTAGGGGCCATACGGCCCACCCACATCCGGGCCCTCGTCCCAATCGATCCCAACCCAGCGTAGCGAAATGCTAATATCGTCGGCAGCACCGGGAACAAACCGTTTTTCGTCAGTATCTTCGATCCGCAGAATAAATTGCCCACCATAATGACGGGCACAGAGCCAATTGAAGAGAGCGGTGCGCACACCGCCGATGTGCAAGCTGCCGGTCGGACTAGGGGCAAAACGTACCCGTACCGGCCCCTCAATACCTGCCATGCAATTCTCCTTAGTTAGGGTATTGGAGGAGGAAGTATCCTCTACTCCTTTGTCACTAACACCACCATATCGTCACGATGGACGATCTCTGGCCCGTAATCATACCCTAAAACTGGACCAATCTGGTGCGAGCGTAATCCGGCGATCAGACGAAGATCACTCGAACGATATTGGGTCAACCCGCGTGCAATCTCTCGCCCGGCGAGGTCAAAAATGCGTACTGTTTGGCCGCGATCAAATTCACCGCTTACCTCACGAACACCGGCAGCCAACAAACTCTTCCCATACTCGATCAGGGCCGTTGCAGCCCCTTCATCAATCACAATCTTGGAATGGCGCACAGTTTCGGCCAAAATCCAACGCTGGCGAGCATCAGGATGTGAGGTTGTCGCCGGGAAGTACGTTCCAATCCGTTCACCATTTGCCACCCGGACGATCACATCCGGTTCGTGACCGGCGGCAATGACAACCGCCACTCCTGAACGGGTAGCCAGATCGGCAGCCTGTATTTTGGTCTGCATCCCGCCGGTGCCGCGATGCGTACCGCTCCCACCGGCCATTGCCCAAATTCGTTCGTCGATTACCGGTACCTCACGCAGCAGTTCGGCGGTCGGATCGGTGCGCGGATCGGCGCTGAACAATCCGGCAATGTCGGTGAGGATCAAGAGCAGGTCAGCATCGATTAAGCCGGCAACCAGCGCCGAGAGATTATCGTTATCGCCAACCCGAATCTCGGCGGTTACCACCGCGTCATTCTCATTGATAATCGGCACAATTCCTTGCGCAAGGCAAAGGTTAAGGGTATTACGGGCATTCAGATAGCGTCGGCGATCCCGCAGATCGTCACGGGTGAGTAACGCTTGCGCCACTTGCAGTCCGTAGAGATCGAAAATCTGTTCGTAGATGTGCATTAATCGGCTCTGACCCACCGCAGCGAACACTTGCTTGAGCGGAATATTGCTCCGCCGGCGAGGATCGGCGCCAAGACGTTCTTTACCGGCAGCAATCGCGCCTGACGAGACCAACACGACTTCGTGACCGTCTGCTTTCAGACGCACGATTTGACGGGCCAATTCGACAAAATAAGGCCGGTGTAGCCGGTCGGTACCGGCAGTGAGCACACTTGTGCCTAATTTGACAACGAATCTGGTCATATCGGTGGTGGTTTCAATACGATGGTCATGATCCGAATTTGGCCGATGATAACGCCACCTGGGGGGCACACGGCCGTGCGCCTCTACGACGATGGATGTTAGGGGATGCCCAATTCGGCCAAGCGGGCCGGTGTCGGGTCGCCGGCGGAATCCCAGCCGTGGCGTGCGTAATATTCGGCTAACAACACATCGAGTGGTGGGGTATAGCCGGCCGTCGGACCACTGCTCAACGGTTCGCGTAGGTAACGGTCGGGCAGCGTATCTTGGCTGTTGGCGGCGTAGCGACGGGTAAACATCCGGTCGAGGGTCACGATCCGTTCGCCGATCCGCACCAGATCGACCCCACTAATTGTGCGACCACTGACCGCACCGAGGAGCGCGATCAGTTCACCGGGAGTCACCTGATACGCCATCAGGCCAAGCCGTCGACACATGCCACTCGCATCGAGCGCAGCAGCAAACCGCTCGTGCCAGATCAGGCGCAGGGCTTTGCCTTCAGTTTCACGCGGCCCACTCGCCGGTGGTGGCAACCATGCCGGCGGTTCTGCCACCAATTCTTCAAAGGCCATCGCATATCGGTAATCACCACCGATCGGGCTGGTTGCCATCGCCAATCCGATCTCAGTCAACGCACGTGGATCAAGCGCCGGCATTGCCAAGCCTTTTACTTGGGGTGCAAACGCTGCCGATCCCCATACCGCCTCCTGCATCTCACCGACACCTAACGATAAGATATCGCGCTTTTCTCGACGTTGGCTCATCCGGTCGAGAGCAGCGATCACGGCGGCGCCATCACCCCAGTTGAGCGTGCGCTGTCGCACTAAGCCTTCATCTTGTGCCTCGGTCATAAAGGTAATTGCCGCTGCTGCTGCCGCCGGATCGATACCCAACCGCAAGCAACGATCGGCGATTGTCAGCATTGTATCGGCGTCGGTAATCCCCACACGAGCGCCAAAACCGGCAATTAATTCAAGGCTAGGGAGGGGATGCGTCTCACCGGTACGAGTACGCAGATCGATATAACAGGGTAGCGGACAACCGGCACAACCACGCTCTTGGCGCCCACCACGACGGGCTATCTCGCTAAACATCCGAGCGATAGCCAGGCCATCAGCCGGGGTCCGGGCGTCTCGACTGGTCAGCGCACCTAACTTGATCGCCGCCGGTAACAAACCGGCACTCCCGATAGCGCGGATAGCGTTTGCCGTCGGATGACGTTCACCCCGCTGCTGGATCGATTGAAGCACGCTCTGCATACGTGCCACATCAGCCACCGGCAGTGGTGCCCGATCACGAACCACTATCGCCTTCAGCTTTTTATCGGCCATTACAGCACCGGTACCGGCCGGCTCAACGAGATACTGGCCTTCAGCGACAATACTGGCATAGGCTACACCGACTTCACCGGCAGGCCCAATCGCCAACACCCGCACATCACCACCTAGTTCAGCACTCAGTGTCGCCGCAGTCGCTACGGTATCACGCCCAACGAGGTGGCGAGCTGAACGCAGGCGAACGGTATCTCCATCGATCAGGAGGTAACACCAGTCAGGTGCTTCCCCGCGAATAATTAAGACATCGACATTATTCCGATGGAGAGCTGCCCCCCAGTGCCCCGGCGCCCACCCATAGGCAATACCGCCGGTTAACGGTGAGCGAGTACCGACGGTAAAACCGCCAGTAGCGTAACCGGAGCTACCGGCCAACGGGCCAGCCGCAAAGATCAGCAGATTGTTAGCCGACAGTGGTGGTGTATCCGGTTCTAATTGATACCAGAGCAACCACGCAATAGCGCCACGACCACCCAGATAATCGCGTTCCACTTCAGCGGGTAACAGTTGGCGGGCGTGGCCGCGAGCAAGATCAACGGTAAGACTGCGCAACGGCATGCAAGTTTCCTGTGTGGGTGCGATTTTCGCCGTTCTATTATACCGCTGTTAGGCATTGTGTATGGTAAAATTCCATCACATTACCATATCATCGCCATTGTACCAGAGCTGAGTATGTCATCGCTCAAACACGCCATGCGCAACCGGCGCGATCAAGGGCGCACTGCGCACCGCGAACAACGCCAGCAACAAGCCATCGCTGCTTTAGCAGTGTTGGACTGTCTGCGCGGGGTATCGACCACTGAGCTAACTACTCTTTATGAACTGGGCGTCTTTCGCGTCTTTCCAAGCGGTGCGACTGTGATTGGTCAACGGCGTGGCTATCGGTATCTTTTCTTCCTGCTGCGGGGATCATTACAGTTGCGACTGCGTGACAAAGACGGGCGTGAAGTCTTGATGGGTATATTAGGGCAAGGCGATTGCTTTGGCGAAGGTCCACTGTTCGGCAAGTTCTTCCGTCATATGAGTGCACTTACCCAAGATACGTGCTACCTATTACAAATCGATATTACTACCTTACGCGAGGAACTCGCCGCGCTACCACTGCTTACAACCGCTCTCCGCAAAGTGTATCGACGACGGATGGTAGAAGCCACGTTAGCGCGTATCCCGATACTAAGCCAACTTCTGCCCATTGAACGCATTTCTATCGCGGCCCGATTACAGCCGCGCCACGTGCCACGCGGCACGGTAATCGTCAAACAAGGCGAGCCGGCCGACTCACTGTACCTGATCGAGAATGGGCAAGTGGTGATTGAGCAAAGTGGACAAACGATTGCCATCCTCAACGAAGGTGATCTCTTTGGTGAAATCTCACTACTGACCGGCGAACCTCATCGAGCGACCACCCGCGCCCTCACCACCACCGATCTGCTCGAACTACCCGGTGCTGAGTTCTACCGTCTCATCAACCAATATCCGGCGCTTGAGACCGAACTGCGCGCCATTGCCGAACGTCGTCTGAAGCATTCGGCTGCGGTGCGGAGCGATGCTGCCCGCGCCCGCGATATCGAACTTGCCGTCCACCGAGGCATCCTCCGCGCTACTCACATTCTTGTTCGCGATCCTGCTCGCTGCCCACCGGGCTGTCGATTGTGTGAGACTGGCTGTGCGTCACGTCACGGACACAGTCGCCTCCACCTCAATGGCACACCGATCGAGCGGTTTGATGTGCTTGATAATTGTCGTCAGTGCAGCGTCGGTGCGGAATGTGTCGAAGCGTGCCCTGAAGATGCGATCGAACGTGTTGACACCGGTGCATTACGGATTACCAACCGCTGTACCGGCTGTGGAGAATGTGTTACAGCTTGCCCTTACGATGCGGTACAAACCGTCCCACGTGCCAAATATCAGACCGGCCCACTGTGGGATCTCTTCCGTCGCTGGCAACAGCGAATCCGCCCAACTATTCCCTTGGCCACTAGCATCCCTACGCATCGCGCCGACAAGTGCGATCTCTGTTTTGGCTACGCCGATCTTGCGTGCGTCAGCGCATGCCCTATTGGTAATCTGCGACTGGCTCCCGTCGAAGAGATTGTGCCGGTGTAGGAATATTGCTCCTCACTACCGACCGATGCCGTGCAGCGCTCTGTCGGCTGCTCGTTGCTGACCGATGCTGTACCGCAGCCCGCTGCGCCGTCGCCAGCCCGTTGCCCTGACCGATGCCGTGCAGCGCTCTGTCGGCTGCTCGTTGCTGACCGATGCTGTACCGCAGCCCGCTGCGCCGTCGCCAGCCCGTTGCCCTGACCGGTGCTGCACCGACAACTGTCCGCTGCCCGCACCGGTGCCGTGCCGTCGCCCGCTGCGCCGTCGCCAGCCCGCTCCCTGACCGATGCTGCATCGCTGCCCAGCGCTGCGACGCCAGCCCGTTACCGACCGGTACCGTGCGGCGGTCAGATGACAGCCCGTTGCTCCGTCACCCATCACCGACCGATTCCCCACCACACACTTCATGTCGTTAGACGAACGTTCGCCTTTTCCTCTTGACAACTGCTGACAGGAGATGTATGATAAAGGCGAACGTTCGCCTTGATGAATCAAACGGTCTATGACAGCCACGAAAGTCACGCTCAAAGATGTAGCGGCGCGCGCCGGGGTCAGTTACCAAACCGTCTCGAAGGTGCTGAACGGTGAAATGCAGGTTGCGCCCGAAACGATGGAGCGGATTCAGGCGGCGGTGCAAGAGCTAGGCTACCGGCCTAATCGCATTGCGCGTAATATGCGGGCCGGCCGTAGCTTTATGATCGGGTATTCGTGGACCCAAACCGAACCCGGCCAAGTTAATCATATTCTCGACCAGTTCTTGAGTAGTATGGTGCGTGAGGCCGGTGCGGTTAATTATTTTGTGTTACCCTTCCCTTTCTCTGAAGACCGATCGCAAATCGATATCTACCGTGATCTGATCCGTAGTGGTAATGTTGATGGCTTCGTGCTGTCGAGTATCAATTACAATGATCCCCGTATCCAATTCTTGCTCAAGCAGAAGTTCCCCTTCGTGGCCTTCGGTCGCTCAAATCCAGATTGGGACTTCGCATGGGTCGATATTGACGGTACGGCGGGAACGCGGCAAGCGGTGGAATACCTGATCGGGCGTGGTCATCACCGTATCGCGATCCTTGGGTGGCCGGAAGATTCGCGCGTTGGTAACGACCGTCTGCAAGGGTACCTTGAGGCGATGCAAACCGCTCAACTGCCGATTGAAACGGGCTATATTCTGCGCGGTGAAGGTACGTTTGAGGTCGGGCGCGCCATGACGTTGCATCTCCTTGATCTCTCGCCCGAACGTCGCCCAACGGCAATCATGACCCTGAACGATACGATGGCAATTGGGGCGATGGCCGCGGCCCGCGAACGCGGCCTGACGGTAGGGACCGATTTGGCTATCATCGGCTTTGATGATGCGCCAATGGTGCAATATCTCTTTCCGCCACTGAGCAGTGTGCGCCAGCCGATTGCTGAGGCCGGCCGTAAATGCGTCGAACTGCTGGTGGCAATCGTTGAAGGGCGAGAACCAGAACAAAAACATATCCTACTGCAACCATCCCTGATCATTCGCGCTTCGTCCTGACAATTCGTGACACATTGCTTCCCTGACCTGATCATCGACTGCCGATTGATCAGATAGGTTATTATTTTGCAAAAAAGGAGGTGTAAAAATGATCTTAAAACACTAATTTTCTCTAAACATTTTTTGGTTATTTAGACAAGTTTGTTCTTACCGAAGGATACATCTCGCTATCTCAATCGTTTCTAGTGAAGGAGCAGGTATGAACCGCCCGATCAAATTCCTCATGCTTCTGGCCGTACTGGCATTGGCGCTGAGCGCCTGTGGTCAGACTACAACCCAACAATCGGCACCGACACCACAAACGGTACGGGAAACCGTGACCGTCAAAGAGACGGTCACGGTCAAAGAGACGGTTGTCGTTCCGGCTGAAAAAGTGACCGTCCGCTTGTCAGGGTGGGCTTCAAGCCCGGCAGAGACCGCACTGCTCGAGTCGCTGCTCTATAAGTTCTCGGTTGAGAACCCCGATATTCTGGTCAAGTACGAGCCGATCACTGGCGACTATAAGCAGGTACTCTTGACCTCGATTGCATCGGGGACGGAACCCGATATTTTCTATGTTGACATCTTCTGGTGGTTGGAGCTGGCCGCCAACGATGCGTTGTTGCCTCTCGATGACTTGATGGCAAGCAGCGGAGTGTCGCGTGACGATTTTATTCCGGCACTGATCGATGCCTTTACCTACAATGGTAAAACCTACGGTATTCCCAAGGACTTTAACACCCTTGGTATGTTCTACAACAAGGCGCTGTTTGATAAAGCCGGTCTAGCTTATCCAACCGACGACTGGACATGGGACGATCTGCGCGAGGCAGCGGCAGCACTGACCGATCTGAGCGATCCGAACAAGCCGATCTACGGCTTCTGCACGCCACCCGATCCAGGTCGGTTCCCGGTCTTCGTCTTCCAGAACGGCGGCATGGTGATGAACACCGATTATACCGACACCATGCTTGATAGTGATCCGGCGGTGAAAGCAGCCGAATTCTATACCTCGTTCCGCACCAACCAGATCGGTGCGATACCGTCAGACCTTGGTGAAGGATGGCAGGGTACACTCTTTGGCAAGGGCCAATGCGCAATGGTTTACGAGGGTGGCTGGTTGATCCCCTATCTGCGCGATCAGTTTCCCAACACGCAGTATGGTGTGGTCATGCCGCCGGCCGGCCCGGGTGGCGAGGGTAACTTGATCTTCACAGTGGCTTGGGGAATCTCGGCCAACACCAAGAACCCGGAAGCGGCGTGGAAGGTGGTCAACTTCCTTACTAGCGAAGCCAGTCAGAAGACGGTGCTTGAGAGTGGCTTTGCGTTGCCATCGCGTCAGTCGTTGCAAAACAGCGACTACCTGAAAAACAATCCGAACTCGGCAGCTATCTTCAATGGTTCGTTCTTCGGTGCGAAGCCCTTCTTCTGGGGTGCAGTCGGCTCCGATGTGAACGATCAGATGTCGAAGGCGCTTGAGCGAATGTTTAAAGAGAACCAGCCAGCTTCAGAGGCTATGAAACAGGCGGCTGAAGCTATCCGCAAGGCAATGAAGTAACAGCAGCATGGTATAGGCACCACACGGCGTGGGAAAAACACCAACACGCCGTGTGGTTCGATAGGGGTCGGAGCTTCTGCGAGCGTATGATGTAGTTCGCCACAATCTCCACAACCCGATCGATGCTGAAGTACCCAAGGCGGCAGGTTTCCTCTGGCAGGCAGCTCACCATGACAGCAGGGTATCGGACACAAGTCGGGATCGCGCGTACTATCGGAGGATAGACGCTCACCCACTATTGACGGGAGATAATATATGCGCGCGACAAATCAGCGTCGTAAATGGGCTGATGCACTGAACGGCTATCTCTTTATCTCGCCATGGTTGATCATCTTTATCATCTTTAGTCTGATCTCGCTCGGTTACGCGGTCTATCTCTCGTTCACCGAATACAACCTGCTCAGACCGCCGCGCTGGTGGGGTTTTGAAGGGTATCAGCGAGTCTTCGCCGATGATCTCTTCTTGAGTAAAGCACTCCCCAATACCTTTAAGTATGTGCTGATCGTCGTGCCGATCCAGACGTTTCTCAGCCTGGTGCTGGCATTTGCGATGGACCAAAACCTGCGCTTCCAGCGTTTCTTCCGCACCATTTTTTACCTGCCATCAGTGACATCATCGGTGGTAATTTCGCTCATCTTTATCTGGATCTTCGCGCCGCAGGGTATTTTCAACCAGATCACCGGCCTTACTGTCAACTGGCTCGATGATCCGCGCACCGCTTTCTACGTAATTATGGGCATGAACATCTTTACCACGAGTGGCACGCTCATGCTCATTTTTCTCGCCGGTCTGCAAGATATTCCCCTGGCCGTGTATGAAGCGGCTGAGATTGACGGTGCGAATGGCTTGCAGAAGTTTTTCTACATTACCATCCCGATGTTGCGCCCGGTCATTTTCTTTGTCGTGACGGTCGGTGTCATCGGCTGTTTTCAGGTCTTCGACCAGATCTTTGTGATGACGAATGGCGGCCCGCTCGACAGCACTACGACCATCACCTATTTGATCTACAAGTGGGCCTTCCGCGATACACGCATTCAAATGGGTCAAGCTTCAGCGTTGGCGGTCATTCTCACCCTGATCATTCTGGCGGTGACGCTGCTGCAGCGGCGCGTGATTGAAGGCAGCGGTAGTGGCGCTGAGCGTTAGAAAGGTGCGAAACGATGGCAGTTACAACGAGTTCACCGCAAGCGCAGATCTATGCACGTACCGTCTTCTTCGACCGACTGCGCAAGTATCTCTTCTTTGCGATGCTGGCCTTCTGGGCTGTGCTCTCAGTAGCGCCCCTCTACTTTACGTTGGTCTTCTCGTTCAAGCCGGTGGCCGATGTCTATACACCGCCAATCTGGGCGCCGATCCCGTTTACCTTTGAAAACTATATCACGATTCTCGGTACATTTGAACTTTTCCCACGTTGGGTGTGGAATAGCGTCTTTATTTCGGTGATCATCACCGTCTTTCGCGTGCTCTTCTGCGCGATGGCCGGCTATGCCTTCGCCCGCATCGAATTCCCGCTCAAGAACTTCTGGTTCAATCTGCTCTTGATCTCAATGATGATGCCGGGCGTTGTGACGCTCATTCCCTCATTCTTGATCATCGGTCCCGGCCTGATTCGGGGTGGTTTCCAACTCGGTGATCTCACCATTCCCACCGGCTTTGGCCTTATCGATACCCCATGGGGTATCATTCTGCCCGGTGTTGCCGACGCCTTCGGTGTCTTTATGATGACCCAGTTTTATAAGTCGTTCCCCAAGGAATTGGAAGAAGCAGCGATGATGGACGGGTCGGGCCGCTGGGGCACCTTCTTCCGCATTGTGCTGCCGATCAGCCAAACCCAATTGATTACACTTGCGCTGCTGACCTTCCAAGGCGCATGGAATAACTTTATGTGGCCGCTGCTGGTCCTGCGTTCACCCGAACAATTTACCCTGCCGATCGGGTTACAGTGGTTCCGCGGCGAGTATTACACGCTCTATTCGGTCATTCTAGCCGGTTCGATCTTCAATACGTTGCCCATTCTGATCATCTTCTTCGTCTTCCAGCAATATTTTGTGCGCAGTATTGCTGCGACCGGCTCGAAGGAGGGGTAAAGAAGGCGACCTTATACGCACAAGGTGAATTATGTGGATTCTTGCTGAAGATGCTTTCGACCCAGCCCAACAACATCATAAAGAGACGATCTTCACCATTGGTAACGGCTATCTCGCGACCCGTGGCGCGTTTGAAGAGGGCTATCCCAACGACCGTCGAGCGACGTTTATCCACGGTGTCTTCGACGACGCACCGATTGTGGTCACCGAACTGGCTAATGCGCCCGATTGGTTGGCAATGCAAGTGCTTCTCGATGGTGAGAAGTTTTCGCTAGCTACAGGTACGATCCTCGCCTACCGGCGCGAACTCAACATGCAGAATGGCGTGCTACAGCGCGAGGTGCGTTGGCGTTCGCCGCAGGGTCGGGTAGCAACCATTCGATTCTCCCGCTTTGCATCACTGGCCGACGAGCACCTGCTAGCGCTACACTGCGAGATCGTACCTGAATTTGACGGCCAGATCGAGGTCCGCGCTGCGCTCAATGGTCAAACCGACAACGAGGGGCTGTTGCACTGGCGATTGATCGAACAAGGCCAACTCACCGATGGCACCGTCTTTTTGCGCACCCGCACCCGCAAGAGTGGGATCGAGGTGGCGTGCGCGATGCGTCTGCGCGGCGACACCGCCCAAACCGCGTTCTGGGATGTCGAGAATGTGCCCACCCTGCAACAGGTCTATCCGGCGCATGCCGGTCAACCGATTGTCGTCACAAAGTTTGTCGGCATCGCTACCTCGCGCGACGGCAATCAACCACTCGACATTGCCCACCACCACGTGCAAGCGGCTCACGATTGGGCGAGCACGCTGGCCGCACAGCAGGAAGCATGGACGCGCGAGTGGGAGCGCTGCCACGTCGAGATCAACGGCGATGATGAGGCCGACCTGGCCGTGCGCTTTAGTATCTTCCAGTTGCTGATTGCTGCTCCTCGCCACGACAATCGCGTGAACATCGGCGCCAAAACGCTCTCAGGATTTGGCTATCGTGGTCATGCGTTCTGGGACACCGAGATCTTCATGTTGCCGCTTTTCATCTACACTGCCCCAGACATCGCGCGCAACTTGCTCGATTACCGCTACCTAACCCTACCGGCTGCTCGCGCCAAGGCTCGCGTCGCCGGCTACGAGGGTGCATGGTACGCTTGGGAGAGTGCCGATACCGGCGAAGAGGTAACACCAACGTGGGTACCTGATTTTCAGGACAAAAAGAAGCTTGCCCGCGTCTGGACCGGTGATTTAGCGATTCACATTTCGGCAGATGTGGCTTACGCGGTACAACAATACTGGCAGGCTACCGGCGATAATGGGTGGTATATCGAACGCGGCGCTGAGATTGTGCTCGATACCGCCAAATTCTTCGTCGCACGGGCCGAATGGCTAGCCGACCGCGGTTGCTATGGCTACACCGACGTGATCGGTCCTGACGAATACCACGATCACGTCAACAACAACGCCTACACGAACCTGATGGCACAGTGGAACATCCGCACCGGCCTTGAAACACTGGCATGGCTTACACAACACGCCCCGCAGAAAGCTGCCGAACTTCGCCAACAGCTCGATCTAACGCCGGAACGCTTGCAGCACTGGCAGACGGTGGCCGAAAAGATGTGTATCAATACGCGCCCTAACGGACTCATCGAACAGTTCGATGGCTTCTTCGCGCTGAAAGATGTCAATCTGGCCGAGTACGAACCGCGTACCAAGTCAATGCACGAAATCTTCGGCATCGAAGGCGCCAACGAGTATCAAGCGATCAAGCAACCCGATGTGCTGATGCTGCAATTCCTCTTACGCGAGCAGTACAGCGACAGCCAGATTCGGGTCAATTATGATTACTACACCCCACGCACCGACCATACCTACGGATCGTCGCTTGGCCCGCCGATTCAGGCAATCGTTGCCTGTCAGATGGGCGATGTAGCCGAAGCCTACGAGCACTTCATTCGCGCGGCCCGCGCCGATCTCCGCGATGTGCGCGGCAATGCCGGCGATGGGATCCACGCTGCTTCAGCAGGCGGTGTCTGGCAAGCTGTCGTGTTCGGTTTTGGCGGTCTCCGCATCCACCCCGACGGCACGTGGGAAGTGCATCCGCGCCTGCCCAGCCACTGGCGGCAGTTGACCTACCGCTTCACTTTGCGCGGGCAAACCCACACCGTCACCTGCTACCCGGATGGCAGCTATACAATCGGCTAAAACGCAGAGGAGGCAAAGACGCGAAGGGTTTTTAACGCAAAGGTGCAAAGATATTTGAGATTGGGTACAAGCGTGGTCATACGAACAATTCCAAAACCTATGCGTTCTCTGCGCACTTCGCGCCTTTGCGTTTAACATCCTTATGCGTTCTCTGCGCACTTCGCGCCTTTGCGTTTAACATCCTTATGCGTTCTCTGCGCACTTCGCGCCTTTGCGTT
>NZ_JBWGQH010000014.1:0-3044 GCF_056331925.1 Chloroflexus sp. | reverse complement strand
TTAGCCTTCTTTGCGTTCTTTGCACTGTAGATGATGAGGATTGTGTGATGTCGATCAAAGGATTTATTTTCGATCTTGACGGTGTACTCACCGATACCGCCGAATACCATTATCAAGCGTGGAAACGTTTGGCCGATGAACTCGGCATTCCGTTTACCCGTGAAGAGAACGAAGCGCTGCGCGGTATTCCACGCCGCGAGTCACTGCTGATGCTTCTCAAAGGGCGCACCTACCCTGAAGCAACGCTCAATGCGCTGATGGAACGCAAAAACCGCTACTATCTCGAATATATCCGCGCCATCTCACCACGCGATCTCCTGCCTGGTGCTCGCGAGCTGTTACATGAAATCCGGGCTACCGGTTTGAAGGCGGCACTCGGTTCGGCGAGCAAAAATGCCCGTGAAGTGATCGAACGGCTCGGTATCGCCGATCTCTTCGACGCAATCGCTGATGGCTACAGCGTTACGAGACAGAAACCGGCGCCAGACCTCTTCTTACACGCTGCGGCACTGCTAGGCCTACCGCCAACGGAATGCGTGGTAGTCGAAGATGCGACTGCCGGCGTCGAAGCTGCATTAGCGGGCGGTTTTACCGTTATCGGGATCGGGCCGCACGAGCGGGTAGGTCGCGCGCATCTCGTGTTGCCGAGTCTGGCAGGGGTACATCTCGCCGATCTGTTGGCGCAATTGCCGATACCGGACCGGTAATTAATGCTGAATGATGAGGATCGGCTAGAATTGATCGGGAGGTCGGCAGAGCAACTGCCGCACCCGATTTCTGTCGCACCACTTTCTCCTATTGTCCACCGAATCAACAGAGCGCGTGTGCCTCTCCTCATCTTCATTTCACGTCGGAGATATGACCAGAACGACACCGAACGGTACCGTGTGCAGCGAGCGAAGCGTTCGGATCGAGCGTTGAAAGCCCCAAAGAGGGTGCCGGGAACGCCATCGCCCACGAGAGTTCGTAATCCGGCGTCACCGCCCGTCACAATAGATCCGGGCCACGTGGCTCAACAACCCGCCCGTCGCCCCCGCTAGCAGGATCGGACCGTAGCCTGTGATAACCAGGACCGGCCCGATCAGCAAGCCCATAAAAGTCAGCATGTTCTACAGCTTGAGAACCTGCGCGAACCGCTCATCCCGTGCCTCGTAGAGGTCGGCCAGAAACGCCGAAAGGGTCGCCCGGGCGTCTCCGTTTACATACCTTCGCGCTTTCTGGAGCGGTTTTTTTTCCATGCCACCTGGCACACCAGGGGAAACTCCGGGAGGTCGCCCAGGGTCCGGTGCAGCCATGCCTTGAGATGGGGTGTGGTCATCGCGTTCACCACCAGCCGCTCCACGTCGTGGATCAACAGCCAGGCGGTCAACTTCGCCCCACCGTTCCAATATAGCGCTTTCATGTTGTCCCCGAAACCGCTCACTCTGCCCGCTGGATCGGCACCCCGACATGATCCAGCACAACACGTTCGGATGGGGTGACCGCCTCAAGCTTCTTCTGTTCCTGTCGGATGCGCCGGCAGGTCTCCTCGAACTCGGCTTGGGTGAATCGGACAAAAAACTATTTCCCGGTGATCGCGGAAATCCCCTTCACGGCTCCCGCACCACCAGCGGCAGGTAGAGCCGATACCGGCAGCGGTTCTCCGAGTGGGTCGCCGGAACCGTGCTCGGGAACGCCAACGTTCCAGCGGTCAGGGAAACCGGACTGCTATCCGGCACAAACGTCGATACGGCGATCGTCGGTGTTGTCGTCCCGGTGACCACAGGGACTGCGTTGCAATCGCTTTCGCCCACCGCATCCGTCCGCACGACATACATGTCGTCATAGGCAGTAGGGTCCGGCCATGTATCGCCTGCCAGGAGAAAGCCCCCATCGACAGCCATCACGGCCGTGGTAATCCCCTCGCCTCCGCCGCCGTCATAGGTCCCCACAGCTTCCTTGGCCTGAGAACGTTTGGATGGGGGTGTGGTAATCCCCTCGCCTCCGCCGCCGTCATAGGTCCGGCTCCACTGGACGTTTCCCGCTCCATCGATCTTCACCGCATAGGCATCAAAACCCGAACTGGAATTGTGGGTATTTCCGGCCAGCAGAAAGCCTCCATCCGGCGTCCGCACCACGGCCGTGCCTCCCTCATCCAGAACGCCAGGCCGCCCGTAGGTCCGGCTCCACTGGACGTTCCCCGCGCTATCCAGTTTCACCGTCAGGATATCGTCGTCTTTCAGGTTCTGGGAATTCACTCCAACCACCGTAGTCCCCACCAGCAGAACGCCCCCGTCGGCTGTGGTCACCATACCTCCCAAGGTAGGGTCTCCGCCCGTTAGCTCCCACCCCTGCTGAACCGTCCCGTCCGGGTTCAATTTCAACAGGACAATAGAATACGTCGTCTGGCCGGTCCGATAGTCGTAAAAGGATCGGTCGCCTCCCACCAGGAATCCCCCGTCCGCGGTCTGAACCACGGAAAACAGGAACGTTTGCGCTGTGGAAGATGAGAGCATATAGGTGCGGCTCCACTGCACGCTGCCTGAACCGTCCAGCTTCACCACCAGCGGCTGAGAAGGAGAGGGGTAGCCAGGCGAAGTGCTGCCCACCAGCAGAAAACCACCGTCCGAGGTGGCCAGGATGGTGCTTGCTCCCTCAATAGCCCCTATGTCGTAGGTGATGGCCCTCTGCACGTTCCCGTCCGCATCCATCTTCACCAGGTAGATGTCGCGGTCGGTAGAGCTGATCAGCGAGCTGACCAGCCAGAACCTCCCATCCGCGGCGGCCACAGCGCTGCCGGTCCATTGGTTCCCGTCCCCATACGTCCGGCTCCACTGCACATTCCCCGCAGCGTCCACCTTAACGACGTAAGGGTAAAGCGAGGATGTTTGATAAACTTCCCCAACTTGCCCGACCAGCAGGAAGCCCCCATCGAAAGTGGGCAGCACCGTGCGGATCGTCTCACTGCTCCCTGCCAGACCGTAGCTTCGCTGGAAGCGGGTTCCGGCCGCTGCGGCGCTCGCCGCGGCCCGGCAGACCGCCGCTGCCCCGCCGGAGGCCCCCGT